>USHI01000040.1 GCA_900554405.1 uncultured Eubacteriales bacterium
CGTTGCGCCAGTACTGGTAGAACTCGAACGGGCTCGTCTTGTTGGGGTCAAGCCAGACGGCGTTGCCCGCGGTCTTGCCCATCTTCTTGCCCTGCGAGTCGGTCAGCAGGGTGATGGTCATGGCGTAGGCATCCTTGCCCTGTGCCACCACGCCAATGTTCTGCGTGGGTGCGATGTTGTAGGAACGCTGTGGCAGAGTGTCAACGCGCACGTCATCCTCGTCTACCGCGAACTGTGAGGCCACGGTATCCCAATCCAAATCGAGCGCGAATCTCCTGCACATGCGCCCAGTTTATGCCATCAATGGAATCAATCCCAGGCCGTATGACCGATGTTCATGGCGATTTTCCTTTTGGGGAACGCGCTTGTAAAAGGCGAATCCACCGGCTCCTTTTCCGGCACTCCGCCGATCTGGCTGATGGTGCTCGTTTCGCTCGTGATGGGGCTGGGCACATCTATCGGCGGCTACAAGATAATAAAATCCGTTGGCATGGATATGGTCAAATTAAAGCCTTATCAGGGCTTTGCTGCCGATCTTTCGGCATCGCTGTGCATGCTGCTTTCATCGCTGACGGGTGTCCCCGTGAGCACAACGCACACCAAAACCACCGCAATAATGGGTGTCGGCGCCGCAAAGCGCATAAAGAATGTCAATTGGAGCATCGTGAGCGAGCTTGTACTCACCTGGGTGTTCACCTTCCCGGGGTGCGGCGTGCTGGGATATCTTACCGCAAAGCTGTTTATTCTTCTCTTCGCCTGAAAGGAGCACACAATGGCAAAAAACAAAAACGATTATTTCGAGCTCATGCGCACGCAGGTGGAATGCTGTGTCGAGGCGGCGCAGCTGCTTGAAAGCATACTTTCCGAATACGAAAAGCACAATCCTGCCGAGGAACGCATCAGAATGCACGAAATCGAACACCGTGCCGACGAGATACACCACGATATACTCCGCAGGCTGACAGGCGAATTCATCACGCCGATCGACCAGGAGGATATCCTGAGGCTTGTCCAGATCATCGATGATGTTACCGACGCGCTCGATGAAGTCATGCTCGAAATGTATATGTTCCATATCGACACGCTCCCCGCCGGTGCCGCCGGGTTTGCCGCCATTGTTTCGCGGTGCGTATCCGCGCTTGCGGAAGCGGTGGGCGAGCTTAAAAGCTTCAAACGCCCGGATCAGCTGCGGAAGCTGATTGTAAACGTGAACACGATCGAAGGAGAGGCAGACGAGGCCTTTACCGAAGCGATATACACTCTGTTTTCGGGCAGCGCGGATATCCGCGCCGTTTTCGGAGGCAAGGCGATATACGAATCGCTCGAAAACTGCTGCGACCTGTGCGAACACGCCGCAGACGTTATAGACCAGATAATCATAAAAAACACCTAAAAGCGTTGGCCTGCCGCATTGCGGCTGTCATAAATATTATATTAAAAAGGAGATGGTTTTTAATGGATCCGCTTCCCCGAAGTAGAAGCGTTGTGCCGATAAGCGCACACCGTAAGGATCGGATCGCGGTGGAACCCGCAGAAAGGCTTTCAGTACATACGGTCATGCGTAATTGATACCCGAAGTCCTGTTTTTGCGGCAACACAACGATTTAATTATTACGGAGGCTTAACAAGCACATTTTATGGACATTTTCAAACAACTGCTGCTGCAGTTAATTCTTATCCTGCTTAACGCATTCTTCGCCGCTACGGAGATCGCCGTTATTTCTCTCAACGAAAAAAAGGTCCGCGCTCAGGCGGAGGACGGCGACAAAACCGCGAAAAAAATGCTGCGCATGATCGACGAACCCACAAGGTTCCTTTCCACGATACAGATCGGCATTACCCTTGCGGGGTTTCTCGGCTCGGCTTTTGCGGCGGATAATTTCGCCGCGGGCGTTTCCGCATTCTTTATCCGCGCGTTCGGGCTTTCCGAAAGCAGCGCGGGTGCGGTAAACACGATATCGGTCATACTTATCACGCTGATTCTTTCCTTCTTCACCCTCGTTTTCGGCGAGCTTGTACCCAAGCGTGTCGCGATGAGGCACAAGGAAAAGCTTGCAAAGCACGTTTGCGGCGTGATATCCTTCCTTGCAGCCGCATTGAAGCCTATAATTTGGCTGCTCACCGTTTCCACAAATGCGGTGCTCCGCCTTTTCGGGATCGACCCGGAGGCAAAGGAGGACCCTGTTTCGGAGGATGACATCGTTCTGATGCTCGATGCGGGCGCGGACGAAGGCAGCCTGAAGCAGGACGATATCGAGCTGATAAAGAACGTATTCAAGCTCGACAGGCTTTCCGCGGAGGATGTAATGACCCCGCGCAAAAACGTGGTTTTTATTTCCGCGGATTCCACGCCGGAGGAAATACTCACCACTGTCGAAACCGAGGGATATTCGCGCCTGCCCGTTATCGGCAGCGACGAGGACAACGTTGTCGGCATACTTTATGCCCGCGATTTTCTTTTGAGAAAGGATAATCCCGGGTCCAGCCTTGCGGATGTAATGGTACAGCCGATATTCGTGCCCGAAACGATACATCTCGATGTTCTGTTCCGCGATATGCAGAAGGACCACAACCACATTGTTATCGCAGTGAACGAGTTCGGCGAAACCTCCGGCATTGTAACGCTCGAGGACATTATCGAAGAGATTTTCGGCGAGATATGGGATGAACGAGACGAAGCGGTGGAAAATATCACGCAGTTGGACAAAACGACCTACCGCGTGCTTTCCGGCACGCCGATCGGCGACTTTTTCGAATATTTCGATATTGAAGCCGACGAAGAGCCTGAATCATCGACAGTCAACGGCTGGCTGACAGAGATCGCAGGCACGATACCGGATATCGGATATTCCTTCGATTTTCACGGGCTAAACATAACCGTGACAAAAGCCAACGATATCATGACACTCGAAATCACCGTAAAACGCACGGAATCGCCGGAAAAGAACGGCACCGTGCAGGAATCGAAAAACACTGTGGCGGTTTGAAATCAATAAACAAAACGGCTGTGCTTTGAGCACAGCCGTTTTTTTATCCGATATAACGTACTTTGCAGGCAAATTCCGCGCCGAACAGCGGCTCGAAAAGAGCGTGATATTCGCCGAAGGGTATCGGGGATACGGACATGATCTCCATATCCACCCCGAGCAGATCGACCAGATAACCGTTGGCGGAAAAGCCGTTTCTTTCGTAAAAAGCCTTTCT
The DNA here is from genome assembly GCA_900554405.1 of uncultured Eubacteriales bacterium. Taxonomy (GTDB): domain Bacteria; phylum Bacillota; class Clostridia; order Oscillospirales; family CAG-382; genus Coliplasma. The sequence goes on from USHI01000040.1 coordinate 3,205, forward strand.
CCGCAGGCGAAGATCCCCTTTGTCCGCAAGCGAAGCGGTGCTTTCGATCTCCAAAACGATATTGCTGCCCGGATACCTCCGCTTCAAAAGCGAAAGTATTTCCGTGCCGATCCCATTGCCGCGATATTGCGGGCACACCGCAAGGTAATCCAAAAGGACATACCCGCCGTCCGAAAGCGTAAAAACTATCGCAGCGGGCGAACCGGCATCATCAACGGCGCACAGCAGCTCCGCGCTGCCCTCAAACTGCTTGCAGAGAAGCAGATCAAACGGCTTCCGTTCGCTTTCGGGGAAGGCTTCCAGATACAGCCTTTCGGCAAATTCCAGCCTTTCCGGCGTGTCAAGCGCGCTTTCAAGCCTCATACAGACCTCCGTATCTCGTATCCAGCAGAGCCGCGCCGATCATGCCGCCGATCCCGCGCAGGGAGGAAAGACCGATGCGTGCATGGTCGATTATATAGGGAGCAAGAAGCTCGTGAAGCTCATCGCCTTCGGCGGAAACGCCGCCCGAAAGCACAAGCACTTCCGGCTGGAAGACCATTATCATGGAATTTATACCCACGGCAAGCAGCTTTACATAGCTTTCGACCACTTCCCTTGCCGTTTCGCAGCCGCTGCGCATCGCCTTGAAGACGGTGGTGCCGTCGACCCCGGATTCGGCAAGATGCGCAAGTATGCTTTGGGGCTCATCGTAAACCGCTTTTTGTGTCATATTTATGAGCGCCGTACCGGAGGCAAACTGTTCGAAGCAGCCGTAAAGCCCGCATTCACAGCGCACGGGGTGATCATACTTGATGATGAAATGACCGAATTCGCCCGCGCGGTTGTTATAGCCGCGGTAAATCTTGCCGTCGATCATCCCCGCGCCGCCGATACCTGTCCCGATGGTTATCAGCACGACATCCGAAAGCCCCTTGCAGACACCCGCAGCCGCCTCGCCGATAAGCGCGACATTCGCATCGTTATCGATGGAAACACGCAGACCCGTGGCTTCGGCGACGCGCGCGGCAATCGGTTCGCCGCGGAACGGGAGGTTACCGGCGATCTCCACGACACCGAGCTTGGGATTTACCCGCCCGGCAGAGCCTATTCCGATCGAAACGACATTATATTTTTCCTGCAATTTACGGCAGCCGTCGATGATCGAGGTGATTATCGCTTCGGCAGAGGCATGCTTTCCCGTGGGGATCCTGCTTACCTCCGCAACGGCGAGATCCTCCGAAACAACGCCGAGCTTAACGCTTGTCCCGCCTATATCGACACCTATTCTGTAATCCATCAGAACCTCCGGACACCTTCGACAAACACCGCTTTTATATTCAGATCTCTGTCGCAGACAATGAAATCGGCATATCTGCCCTCGAGTATGCAGCCGCGCTCCGACTCCAGCCCCAAAGCCTTTGCGGGGTTTTTGGAAGCCATTACCGAGATGTCCTTGAGCGGCACACCCATTTTCAGCAGGTTCTTTGCGCCCTCGAGCATACTGACACAGCTTCCGGCGATCCTGCCCTCCGTATTGCGGCAGATACCGTTTTCGACGATCCTTTCGTGGCCGTCGACATTATATACCCCGTCGCCCAGACCGGACATGACACCAGCATCGGATATGAGTGTCACACCCGAGGCACCCTTGGCGGCAAGCACAAGCTTTATCGCCGGGGCGTAAACATGAACAAGATCGCATATCATTTCGCAATTTATGCGTTCGTCCGTTAGCGCAAGCCCGATAATGCCGGGATCGCGGTGAGTAAACGGGCGCATCGCATCAAAAATGTGTGTTGCCTTTGCGGCGCCGGTATCCGCCCCGGCAAGTGCCTGCTCGTATGTCGCATCCGTATGCCCGAGCGAGGCTGTCACGCCGTGTGCGGCGGCATATGCAATGGCTTCAAGAGCGTTTTCGCGCTCCGGAGCGATCGTCATCAGCTTCCAGAAGCCTTCGCCCGCAGCGCACAGCGCCTCCATTGCGGGAATATCGCATTCCACCTTCGGCGGGTGCATGACTCCTGTCTTTTTATAAGAAACAAAGGGGCCTTCCGTGTGAATACCGAGAATTGCGGCGCCGCGGGATTCCTTTTTGCTTTCGCGCAGGATATTCTTCATCGCCGCAGCCGTTTGCTCCACGGGGAGCGCGCGCACGGTGGCGGCAAAGCCTGTCACGCCCTTGGAGGCAAGATACACCCTTGCCTTTTCGAAATCCTCATCCGCGGAAGCAAATTCAACACCGACACTGCCGTGGACGTGTTCGTCTATAAAGCCGGGGATAACGTAAAGCCCTTCGGCATCGAAATCATCCGCATCCACCGGAAAGACGCCGCACTGGTAAATCCTGCCGTTTGCAAAACGGATATCAAAGCGTTCAAAACGGTCGTTCGCGCCGTTTAATACAATACCGTTTCTGATCTGCATTTTATCAGCCCTCTAAATCGCGTATCATTCTGTTGAGGTTTTCGCTGCCTATCGTGACACCATCCTCTACCGTTTCAAGCCCTTCGAATTCGAGCGAAACAAATCCGTCGTAACCGGAATTCTTTATTGCCGCAAGGATCTGGAACGTGGGCACATCACCGTGACCGAATATAGTGGAACGGCGGAAGTTTCCGGATCTCGAACGGTTGTAGCCCCTGCCGGGGTTATATACCATGCCGGATTTGGTGAACACATCCTTGGCATGAACATGAACAATAAGCTCCAGAAGCCGCGAAACGGCGACATCGCATTTCTCGTCCACACCGCCGAAGTTGCCCATATCGCACAGGAAGCGGTAATTTGTATTGTTTACGGCGGTGAAAAGCTCCAGCATACGGTTGCTGTCCTGAAGCAATCTGCCGTGGTTTTCGGTACAGGTCATAACGCCGACGCTCTTTGCATAATCGGCAACCTTGGAAACATAGGGCGCAACTCTTTCGATGACCGCCTTGTAGGTCTTTACGCCCTCGAAGTTTGCGGGGTAGCCCCACGCGATATCGTGGCGGAGAAGCGGGATACCGCATTTTGCGGCGATATCTATATGTGCACAGAGCCTTTCGACCTCCGCATCGAGATCATCCTTGCTGAAATCCGCGCCGGTGGTATATATCGGAACCTCCAAGCCGACCTTATGCGCGTGCTCGGTAAGCGCAAGCGCGTAATCCTCCTTGGTGTAGCCCTCCGGAGGATTATCGTCCAAAACAAACTCCACGCCCGCACAGCCGAGCGCTTTTGTTTTGTCTATCGCATCGAACCGAGTAAAATCGCCGGAATAGAGGCGGTGGAAGCTATATGTGCTTATGCAGCTTTTCATTTTAATATCTCCTTATAATACAATTTCCCTGCCGGCAGCGGCGGAATCGTAAATGCCCTGAAGCATCTGCTGCATCTGAACAGCCTGCTCGATGGGGTATTTGGTGTTCCTGTCGCCGCGAAGTACATGATCGGCAAAATGCTCGATTTCCAGCTTGAAGCGGTCGCCGGAGGTATCGACGGTGATCTGATCGGTGCTGAGATATTCGTTTCTTTCGCCGTATATCGTCAGCGGTTCGACAAGCGCGCCGGCTTTTGTGCCGCAGATAACCGTTTCGCTCTTGGATTCGCAGTTGATCGCCCAGCTTGCCTCAAATACCATCACCGCACCGTTTTCGAAATGTATCACGCCTGCGCCGGAATCCTCGCAGTCGAACTTATTATCCGGGCAGGGCGTACCCTGCCATCTGCCGACTCCCTTTGTCTGATAATCGCCAATCTCCGTAAATACATTCGCGGAAACGCGCACCGGCTTCGGGCAGCCCATCAGATACCACGCGGCATCTATACGGTGAACGCCGATATCGATGATCGGACCGCCGCCGGATGTCTTTTTATCCGTGAACCAGCCTGTCGGCGTGCCGCGGCGGCGTATATTGGAGGTTTTTGCATAATAAACCTTGCCGAGCTCACCGCGATCGTAAAGCTCGCGCAGATACATATTTTCGGATTTGAATCTGGAAGGAACAGCGAGCAGGAAGACAACGCCCGCATCGTTTATCGCCTTCTGCATTTTAAATCCTTCGGAAAGGTTCATCGCAAGGGGCTTTTCGCACAGAACGTGCTTGCCCGCGTTCGCGGCGGCAACACACACCTCCGAATGTGCGTTATTCCAGGTGCAGATATCCACGGCTTCAATATCCGATTTTTGAAGCATTTCTTCCACAGAGGAATAAACCTGCGCGATCCCGAACTTTTCAGCAGCCGCCTTTGCACGGTCGAGATTGATATCGCATATCGCCGCGGGGATGGCGTTGCTGCATTTTGCATATGCGGGAAGATGTGCATTTGTACCGATATTGCCGGCGCCGACAACGCCGATCTTCAATTTTTCCATTAGACATTCTCCTAAACAAATATCTTTTTACAATGCTTTATATATCACAATGTGCCCGAAAAGTCAATCAGTTACAGTAAATATTGACAACGCGCCCGGTTTAATTTATAATACCCATGGTGATGAAAATGCTATACGGCAACTTTGTGGAAAACGATATATGGGCGGGAAAATACTACTGCCCCGAATGCGGAAAGAAAATGGACTTTTACCTTGCGCGGGTATACTACCGCGTAAAGCTGTTCCGCGGCGCGACGATATTCTCGCGCTTCAAAAAGCGGGTCTGCATCTGTGAAAAATGCGGTTCCTGCAAGGTGCTCGACCGCGCGGAATATAACGAAATGCACACGGAAGCAGTTGCACGCGCACGACGCGGCGAGTTTCCGGCGCGCATTATCGCGCGCGATTTCTCCCCGCGCAGCATAAAGCTTTATCGCAAGCTGGCGGTATCCTCGCTCGCCTGCGCGCTCGCGCTTTTATGTGCGCTCACCGCCTTCGGAGCGTTTTCCGGCGGCAATACAGTTTACGTTATTATTGCCGCGCTTCTCACGCTGCTTTGCGGTTATATCGGCGTGAAATACACCCGCCGGTTACAGGATGCCGTCATGAAAAAGGCCATATTCGACTATTTCGGCAAAAGCAAAGAAAAGCAGGAATAAACCGCAAAAAGAAAAATCAAGGGCGACCCAGTAAAGGGTCGCCCTTTTGACGTTTGCGTATAAGGCAAGGGCGGACTTATTTGTCTTCCTTCTTATCTGCCTTTTTTTCGTAAACCTTTTCCGCACCGACAAGCTCGATAATAGCCATTTCGGCGCCGTCGCCTCTCCTGGGTCCGATCTTGAGAACGCGGGTGTAACCGCCGTTTCTTTCGTCGTAAAGAGGTGCTATCTGGGTGAAGAGCTTATAAACCACGCTTTCCTTTTTGAGGAACGCGATAGCCTGTCTTTTTGCGACAAGAGTGTTCTTCTTGCCGAGAGTTATCATTTTATCAGCAAGCGCGCTGACTTCGGCAGCACGGGTAGCGGTCGTTTCGATCCTTCCGTTTTCGAGAAGGAAGGTGACCATACCCCTGAGCATAGACATTCTATGCGCGGTCGGTCTGCCAAGTTTTCTGGTTCCGGGCATTTCGTTTGCCTCCTTATTTAATACTCATTCGCCGATCAGTCATCCGACTTGCGAAGCGAGAGTCCAAGGGAATCAAGTTTCTGAATGACTTCTTCAAGCGATTTTTTGCCGAGGTTTCTGACTTTTATCATGTCCTCCTCGGTCCTGTTGGTAAGATCTTCAACGGTATCGATGCCCGCGCGTTTAAGGCAATTGAAGCTTCTTACAGACATATCCAGCTCCTCGATCGTCATCTCGAGCACTTTTTCCTTCTTTGTTTCTTCCCTATCCACCATGATTTCCGTATTAGCGGTATCGGCGGAAAGCTCTACAAACAAATTGAGATGCTCTGTGATAATCTTTGCGGCAAGCGAAACGGCTTCCTTCGCATCGATGGTGCCGTTTGTTGTCACGTCAAGCTCGAGCTTGTCGTAATCGGTAATATTGCCCACACGGGTATTGGAAACCGTGAAATTAGCTTTGTAGACCGGAGTGAAGATAGAGTCGGTGTAGATGACGCCTATAACCGGCGATTCGGCAGCGGCTTTATTCTTCTCCGAGGAAACATATCCTCTGCCGTGTTCGAAAGTAATCTCCATGAAGAAGGGTGCGCCGGATTCTACCGTCGCAATGTGGTGATCGGGATTAAGTATTTCGATGTCCGAATCCACCTGAATATCGCCTGCGGTAACTTCACCGCCGCGAACATCTATAATACAGGTCTTCGGCTGCTGGCAATGAAGCTTCGCAACGATGCCCTTGACATTAAGGATTATTTCGGGTACATCCTCTTTCACACCGGGAACGGTGGAAATTTCGTGAAGCACTCCGTCGATCTTGACGCTTGATGCCGCAACACCGGGCAACGAGCTCATAAGAACACGGCGAAGCGAGTTCCCGAGAGTAATACCATAGCCTCTTTCCAGTGGTTCGACAACGAATACACCGTGTGTTCCGTCCTCGCTCATTTCGGCGGTGACGATGCTCGGTCTTTCGATTTCGATCATTCTGTTTACCTCCTCGTTTTAGTGGAACTTCTGTTATCCGGAAGTTATTATTTCGAATACAGCTCGACGATAAGATGCTCTTCGAACGGGAAGTCTATATCCTCGCGCTTCGGAAGCTCTTTGATCGTTGCAACGATATTCTCCTTATCGACATCCATCCAAGCGGGTATGGTTCTTGCGTTGATATCCTCGATAAGCATTTTAAATTTGCCGAGCTTGCGGCTGTTTTCCTTCAAAGCAACAACATCGCCCTTGCTTACTTCGTAGGAAGGAATGTTGACCTTCTTGCCGTTGACGGTGAAGTGGCCGTGAAGAACGAGCTGGCGTGCTTCCTTGCGGCTTTCCGCCATGCCCATGTGGTAAACTACGTTGTCGAGTCTGCGCTCGATCATGGTGAGAAGGTTCTCGCCGGTCTGGCCTTCTTTTCTGTCGGCCTTTTCAAAGTAGTTCTTAAACTGCTTTTCGAGAATGCCATAATACCTCTTTGCCTTCTGCTTTTCGCGAAGCTGAGTGTAATATTCGCTGGTCTTCTTCCTTGCCGCACCGTGCTGACCGGGAGCGGACGCTCTTCTGTCCACTGCGCACTTGCCGCTTAAGCATCTTTCACCCTTCAGGTACAGCTTTTTGCCCTCCCTGCGGCACTGTCTGCACGCCGGGCCAGT
>USHI01000041.1 GCA_900554405.1 uncultured Eubacteriales bacterium
GAGCTGGAGGATATGCCGCCTTTTCGGGTGTGAAAGCCGCAACAGCCGCGCCGAAGGCGGCAATGCCGGGTGTGTTTTCGGTGCCGGAGCGCAGGCCCCGTTCCTGCCCGCCGCCGAGAATAAAGGGCGGCAGCCGCACGCCTTTTTTTGCATATACCGCGCCGACACCCTTCAGCCCGCCGACCTTGTGCGCCGAAACGCTTGCAAGATCGCAGTTTTTGCGGATAACGCCGCGCACGTCGGTTTTGAGAAACCCCTGCACCGCATCGCAGTGGAGCAGCGCGCCGCACCCGCTTTTTTCGATATATCCGCGCACGAGCGGGATATCATAAACCGCGCCGGTTTCGTTGTTGGCAAGCATTATGCTCGCAAAGGCGACGGGGGCGGAAAACGCTTTTGCAAGCGCGGCTTCATCCAGTCTGCCGCCGCGGGTCGGGATACGGACGACCTCGAACCCCTGCTTTTCGAGCAGGGCAAGCGGCTCCGAAACGGAGGGATGCTCGCTGTCGGTGGTGACAATGCGCTTTGCCGCCCGTGCGCGCAGCTTTGCCGCGCCGAAAATGCACTGGCAGTTTCCTTCGCTCCCGCCGGAGGTGAATATGACCTCCTCCGGTGCGCAGCCAAACCCGCGCGCAACGCTTTCGCGCGCCGATTCGATAATCCCGCGCGCCGCGCGCCCCGCAAAATGGAGCGAGGAAGGGTTTGCATATTCTTTTATCGCTTCCGCTGCCGCCGCGACAGCCTCCCCGCAGGGCGGCGCCGTTGCGGCGGAATCAAAATAATACATATACACGGCCTCTGTTCCGGGGGAATTCCTTGACTTGTGTTCATTATACTTCTTTTTCTCGCGCCCGTCAAGGCAAAACAAGCGCGCTCAAATATTTTCACACGCGGGCGGTAAATTGCAAAAAAGCCCTTTACATAATGCGAAATCCGTTGTATAATAGAACGGATACCGATGCAAAGCCCATTGCTTTGAACGGGATAACTATATATTTTTCACTTTTATGCGCACAAACGCCTTTAACAGAAAAGAATATAAAACTTACCCGTTCCTCTTTGGGGCTTGCTCCGGGATTAAATAAATTTCAGGAGGCAGAAATGGACCCTATTTTAGTTATCGGCATATGTGCCGGCGTTGCTGTTCTGTTCTTCGTTATCGGGTTTTTTATCCGCAAGCTTACCGCCGAAAAGGCGATAAAGTCCGCGGAGGCCGAAGCCAAAAGGATAATCGAGGGTGCCGGCAAGGCTGCCGAGACGGTCAAAAAGGAAAAGCTGGTCGAAGCGAAAGAAGAAGCGCTGCGGATCAAAAACGATGCGGAGCGCGAAATAAAGGAACGCAGAAACGATCTGCAGCGGCTCGAACGCCGGGCGATGCAGAAGGAAGAAAACCTGGACAAAAAATACGAAAACCTCGAAAAAAAGGAAGAAACGCTCAATTCCAAAATAAAGGCGAACGAAGAGCTCAACGTCAGGATCGAAGCCGCTATTGCCGAACAGGATGAGCTTTTACAGAAGATCTCCGGGATGTCCGCCGATGATGCCCGTGCCATGCTGATCGAGCGCGTGGAGGAGGAAGCCCGCCACGACATGGCGAAAAAGCTTGTCGAGGTCGAGCAGGAATGCAAGGACAAGGCGGAGGAGACCGCCAAAAACATTATCACGCTTGCCATTCAGCGCTGTGCCGCGGACAGTGTGGCGGAGGCTACCGTTTCGGTTGTCGATCTGCCCAACGACGAAATGAAGGGCAGAATAATCGGCAGAGAGGGCAGGAACATACGCGCTATCGAAACGCTCACCGGCGTCGATCTTATAATCGACGACACGCCCGAAGCCATTGCGATATCCACCTTCGATCCGATCCGCCGCGAAGTCGCAAGGATGACACTCGAAAAGCTCATCTCCGACGGGCGCATACATCCTTCCAGAATCGAAGAAACGGTGGAAAAATGCCGCCGCGAGGTGGAAGCCGTTATCAAAAAGGAAGGCGAACAGGCAACGCTCGAAACCGGCGTTCACGGCTTGAATCCGGAGCTTGTAAAGCTGCTCGGCAGGCTGAAATACCGCACGAGCTACGGGCAGAACGTGCTCAAGCATTCCATAGAGGTTTCGCACATTGCGGGCATGATCGCAAGCGAGCTCGGGCTCGATGCGACACTCGCAAAGCGCGCCGGGCTGCTGCATGATATCGGCAAGGCGATGACGCACGAGGTGGACGGCTCCCACGTTCAGATCGGCGTCGATCTTGCCCGTAAATACAAAGAATCGCGCGAGGTCGTTCATGCCATCGAGGCGCATCACGGCGATGTCGAACCGCACACGCTTGTGGCAATGATCGTGCAGGCGGCGGATGCCGTTTCGGCGGCAAGGCCGGGCGCAAGGCGCGAAAATCTCGAAACCTATATCAAAAGGCTGCAAAAGCTGGAGGAGATCGCGAATTCCTTCACCGGTATCGAAAAATCCTTTGCCATTCAGGCGGGCAGGGAAGTCCGCATAATGGTCAAGCCGGATGAGGTGAGCGACGACGAAATGGCGTTTATCGCCCGCGATATCGCGCGCAAAATCGAGGAGGAGCTCGAATACCCCGGCCAGATCAAGATCAACGTGATCCGCGAAATGCGGCAGGTCGATTACGCGAAGTAAAAAGCCATGATTAAAATACTTGCGGTGGGCGATGTTTTCGGCACGCCGGGCAGCGAATTCATTCGCCGCCGGCTGCGCGCAGTGAAGCAGCGCGAGGGCGCCGATCTTGTTATCGTAAACGGCGAAAACGCAAGCGCCGGCAACGGGATCGGGGCTGCGGATGCGCAGCTTATATTCGATTCCGGCGCCGATGTTATCACCGGCGGCAACCATTCCCTGCGGAAATACGACATTTTCGATTATTCTGACGAAACGGCGGCGTTCCTGCGCCCGCTCAACTTCCCGGCGGGTGCGCCGGGGCACGGTTGGTGCATAGTTCCAGTCAAAAACGGGCTCAGAGTGCTTGTGATATCCGCCGCGGGGCAGATATTCATGGACCCTGCCGATTCCCCTTTTTCCTGTACCGAACGCGTGCTTGCCGCCGAAAGCGGCAATTACGATATCGCCGTGTGCGATTTCCACGCGGAAGCGACAAGCGAAAAGAAGGCGTTCTTCCGCTTCTTCGACGGGCGGATAAATATCGCATACGGTACACACACCCATGTCGCGACGGCGGATGAAACGCTCACCGACCGCGGATGTGCATATATAACCGATATCGGTATGTGCGGCGACGAGGATTCCGTGATCGGGGTGACATACGAAAGCGCCATGGAACGTTATATCACCGGGGTGCGCCGCAAGGGCATCGCCGCGGGGAATAACGTCACCCTGCGCGGGGCGGTGTTCACCGTGGACGAAACCACGCTGTTCGTGACCGACGTAAAACGAATAAAATATAACGAAGGAAGTTTCAAATGAAGATCAACACCCTTATGCTGTTTGCCGAGGAAGCAACTCAGAACCAAGGCGGGCTCACAAGCATTCTTTCGCTTGTTATCCCCTTTGCGCTGCTCGGGCTCGTATTCTACTTCTTTATTTACAGACCGCAGAAGAAGCAGGAAAAGGAAACGCGCGAAATGCGCAGCTCCATCGCCGTCGGCGACGTTATCGTCACAACCGGCGGTATTGTCGGCATGGTCGTCAAGGTCAGGGAGGATATGCTCCTGATCGAAACGAGCGGCGACAGAACGAAGATCCAGATCCAGAAATGGGCTGTCAGCTCGGTGCTCGAAAGAGTGAACGAACCGGAAGAGCCCGCAAAAAAGAAATAATCCGTGACTTTGGGCATCGGCGGCTTTTTGCATCCGGTGCCCGCGGTTTTGCGAAAGGACAAAGCAATGAAAAAGACAATAATGAAGAAATACGCAAATCTGCTGATAAAGCAGGGCGTGAATATCAAAAAGGGGCAGGAGCTTGTCATTGTCGCCGATGTGGAGGCTGCGCCGTTTGTCGCGCTGCTCACGGCGGAGGCATACCGCGCGGGAGCTTCCGAGGTGCGCGTGGATTGGGCGATGACCGAGTTGACAAAGCTCCATTACCGTTACCAGACCCGCAAAAAGCTTTGTTCGGTGCCGGAATGGAGGGTGGAAAAGCTCCGGCACGATGCCGAGGTGCTCCCGGCACGCATCCGCCTGATCTGCGAGGATCCGGACGGGCTTGCAAGCGTCAACCAGGAAAAGCTTGCCGCCGCGAACGCCGCGTTCGGCAAGGTATCCAAAAAGTTCCGCGAACAGACCGACAACAAATATCAGTGGCTCGTCTGTGCGATACCCGGCAGGGCATGGGCAAAAAAGGTGTTCCCGAACGAACGCCCCGCCGCCGCTTTGGAAAAGCTGTGGGAGGCGATACTTTCCGCGGTGCTCTGCGGTGCGGATAACGACCCCGTCGCCGAATGGGATGCGAAAAACGCCGCCTTTGCCGCACGCTGCGAAAAGCTCAATGCAAAGCATTTCGATTATCTTGAATACAAATCCGCAAACGGCACCGATTTCAGATGCAGCCTGATGGAAAGCAGCCTGTGGTGCGGCGGCGGCGAATATTGCGAAAACGGCATATACTTTAACCCGAATATGCCCACGGAGGAAATATTCACCACGCCGAAGAAGGGCTGCTGCGAGGGCAGGCTCGTCGCCGCGATGCCGCTTTCGCTCCGCGGAACGCTGGTGGAGGATTTCTACATTGATTTCAAGGACGGCAAAGCCGTGAACTGGCACGCCGAAAAGGGCGGGGAAGCGCTCACAAAGCTGATCGAAACCGATGAGGGCAGCCGTATGCTGGGCGAGCTGGCGCTTGTCCCGAAGGATTCCCCCATTGCAAAAAGCGGACTGCTCTTTTACAACACGCTGTTTGATGAAAACGCCTCCTGCCACGTCGCGCTGGGGAGCGGATACACGAGCTGCGTGAAGGATTATACCGAAAAAACGCTTGCCGAAATGCGCGAGGAGGGCGTGAACGATTCCATGGTCCATGTGGATTTCATGGTCGGCGCGCAGGATCTGTGCATAACCGGCTATAAGGACGGCAAAGCCACGCCCGTGTTCATAAACGGTTCGTGGGCGCCGGAATTCGAATAAAACAGGGAAAGGCGGCACAAAAATGAAATTTGCACTTCAACTTTATTCCGTTCGCACCGATCTCGAATCGGATTTCAAAGGAACGCTTCGCAAAGTAAAGGAAATGGGCTACGACGGCGTGGAATTCGCCGGGCTTTACGGGCAGGACCCGAAGGAGATACGCGAATATCTTGTTTCGCTCGGGCTCGAACCGGCGGGCGCCCACGTTTCGCTTGCCGAAATGCGCGCCGATATCGGCAAGGTCATAAGCGATTATTCCGCCGTGGGCTGCCGCGATATCACCGTTCCCTACCTTATGCCGGAGGATCGCCCCGGCACTCCGGGGTGGGAAAGGACGGTCGCGGATATACGCGATATCGGCGAAAAGGTCACTGCCACCGGTATGCACCTCAGCTACCACAACCACGATTTCGAATTTGTGAAGATCGGCGGGGAATACGCGCATTTCGGCTTTATTCCGCCGTTCCCGCAAGCCTGCTCGAAACCGAGCTCGATCTTTGCTGGGTGCGCGTCGCGGGCGAGGAGCCTGCGGCATACCTGCGCAAATATGCCGGGCGCTGCCGCCTTGTCCACTTCAAGGATTATGTCGGCGGAAAGCAGGATAATATGTATGCGCTTATCGGCATTGAGGAAAGCGGCAAAAAGCCGGATGCGCAGGCGTTTGAATACCGCCCGCTCGGAAAGGGCGTTCAGAATATCCCGCTGCTTTATAAAACCGCAGCCGAATGCGGCGCGGAATGGATAATTGCCGAGCAGGACGAACCCTCCATGGGGCTTTCCCGCATGGAATGCGCCGGGGTGAGTATAAAAGCCCTGCGCGCCGCCGCAGAATAATAATAAAAAAGGAAGGGCAGAAAGCCCCGCGCACATCGCCGGGGCGGTGAATAAAAATGTCTGAATGCACACATGATTGCTCCACCTGCGGCGCGGATTGCGCCTCACGCGGGGCACAGCCGATCGAAAAGGAAAAGCTCCGCAAGGGCAGCAGCTTCAAAAAGGTCATCGCCGTTGTGAGCGGCAAGGGCGGCGTGGGCAAATCGCTCGTCACCTCGCTTCTCGCCGTGGGCGCGGCGCGGCGCGGGGAACGAGTCGCCATACTCGATGCCGATATAACCGGGCCCTCCATACCCCGCATCTTCGGTATGCAGGGCGGCGTTACCGCGGAGGAGGACTGCATGGTGCCGCCGCAGAGCAGGACAGGCATAAAAGTAATGTCCGTGAACCTGCTTCTGCCGGATGAGACCGACCCGGTCGCCTGGCGCGGCCCGGTCATCGCCGGGTGCGTAAAGCAGTTCTGGACGGATGTAAACTGGGGCGAAAACGACACGATGTATATAGATATGCCTCCGGGAACCGGCGATGTGCCGCTTACCGTTTTCCAGTCCATTCCGGTGGACGGGATGGTCATCGTTACCTCCCCGCAGGAGCTTGTTTCGATGATCGTGGAAAAGGCGGTCAAGCTTGCCGGGCTGATGAATATCCCGGTGCTCGGCGTTGTGGAGAATTATTCCTACTTCAAATGCCCGGATTGCGGAAAGGAGCATCACATATTCGGCGAAAGCCGCATTGATGCCGTCGCCGCACAGTACGGGATACCGCGTGTCGCACGGATTCCGTTCGATCCGAAGCTTGCCGCCGCGTGCGACAAGGGCACGATCGAGCTTGCCGCCCGCGAACTCGATCTCGCCGGGCTGTAAAAAGCCGTATCGGCTTGCGCCGAAAGAGCAATATACCCGAAAAAAGGAGAGCAGCGCGCTCTCCTTTGCTTTATGCCACGGATAACGTTTACAATGCAGGTAAATATTCGGCGAAACCGCAGCAGAATAACACATACAATGATGGGAATAAAACGCAACACTTTTTGAGGAACGATGAGCAAAATTTGTGAAAAATGTTAATTGCCGGCGCTTGCTTTTCGCACGAACGGGTGGTATAATACGATGGTAAAAAACCGCGCCGGGCGGGTACCCCGCGCGCGGACGAAAAATCAGGAGGTATTTCCATGAAGAAACGCATTTTGAGCATTCTTGTACTGGTTTGTATGCTTGTCTGCTTCGTATGGGCCCCCACCGTTTCCGGCGAGGACAGCGGCATCGTCACCATCGATGTCGGCGGAGAAAACGTTGAAAACGAACAGTATAAGATCGACGACACCCGTGTCATCCTTCGCCTCAAGGATCAGAAGTACGTGCTTACCGGTACTACCGATAAATCCGTTCAGGTCTGGGGCAGCAACAATTCCGAGGATATAGACAAGGCGTTCTATATCACCCTGAACAACGTCACCATAGGCGGCGGCATCCTTGTTCAGAACAGCCCCGTGAAGTTTGTTATCGACGTTCCGGAAGGAACCGTCAACAACGTCGCTTCCGTCATCGCGAACGATATAACCGTTTCCGGTGCGGGCAAGCTGAATGCGACGGCCTTCGGCGTTCAGCAGAAAACATCCTACATGCCCAGCAGGCTTCATGTTACGGATACCGAAATCACCGTGAATGTGAAAAAGAACCGTTCCGGCGAGTTCAACGGTGTCTGCCTGCTTGACGGCAACGCAAAGGTGACCTATATCGGCGGCGGCGCATACGCTGTGCTTCAGGTCGGCGTAAAGAACGGGGATAACACTCATTCCCTTACCCTTGCGGATAACGCAAAGCTTTACTGCCTCCAGCCGGAGGGCGCCGAAACCACCGCATATGCCGTCGACGGGCTCGAATTATTCAACGGCGCGACCGTTACTCTTAAAGGCAACAGCTATATCGAAGCCGAGGGCGCCGATTCCACCGGCGAATATCCCGGCAGCGCGATAGCCACGGAATTCGATATCAACGTTCAGGACAACGCGAAAATCAAGGCGACGGCTTACGGCCCCGCCGTTTCGTATGGTAATATCGAAGTCAACGGCAGCAGTGTTGAAGCCGAAAGCCCCGACTCCAACGGCATTTACGCCGGCGGCAAAATAAGCATTACAAACGGCTCGACCCTTTCCGCAAAGGGTTACTATCCCGCATTGTATGCCGTCGGCAATATCGAAGTCAACGGCAGCAGTGTTGAAGCCGTATGCGAAAGCGATGTCGGCATTTACTCCGGAACCGGAAATATAACCGTTACCGGCAGCTATGTAAATGCCTCCTCCGGCAACAACACCTATTCGATCGATGCGGGTGAAGGCAATACTGCCGTTACCGGCTCGTGGGTCGAATGCACCGATGCCGGCGCTATCGACTCCGTTGCAAACAGCGTTGTTATCAACGGCAGCGAAGGCACCGTTTACGGCGAAGCCGTCACACCCGCGGATGTCACCATCGGCGAAGGCGTGAATTTCGATATCCCCGAGGGCACCAAGCTCACCGTTGCGGAGGGCACAACACTTACCAACAACGGCGTTGTTGCCGTTAAGGGTACCGTCGAGGTTCTCGGCACGCTGGTCTGCAATAATCACAACGGCGGCACGGCGACCTGCACGGAAAAGGCAGAATGCACGCTTTGCGGCAGCGAATACGGCGAAACCGATATTCAGAACCACACCGGCGAGGAAAAGTGGGAGCAGACCGAAACAAAGCACACCAAGAAGTGGGATTGCTGCGGCACCGTTACCGTCGAGGAAGCCGATCATGCCTTTGAAAACGGCGTTTGCACCGTTTGCCAGTATGCCTGCGGGCATAAGGGCGGCACGGCAACCTGCAAGAAAAAGGCAGTTTGCGAAATATGCGGCGAAGCCTATGGCGAGCTTGATGCGAACAACCACAAGGAACTGACTCATGTCGAGGCAAAGGAAGCCACGAAGGAGGAAGAGGGCAATACCGAATACTGGTACTGCAAGGATTGCGGGAAGTATTATTCCGATAAGGACGGCGAGAAGGAAATAGCCAAAGCCGACACCGTTATCCCGAAGGTTCCGCAGACGGGCGACGAGAGCAGCAATATGCTCCTGTTTGCACTGCTGTTCCTGAGCGCGGGTGCGCTTGCGGCTGTGGTTCTTTCGGCAAAAAAGAAGGACCGCGTTAAATAAAGCATAAAGCAAAAAAACGCATAAAAAAGGCGCTTCCCCACGCGGGGAAGCGCCTTTTGTGCTGCCGTGCCGGGCGCGGCAGGAAAGGGCGAAGGGCTTTTCAGCCGTTTGCGAGAAGCTCGTTGACCTGCGCGAGCGCAGGTACGGAGTTCATGGAGCCGCGCTTCGAAACGGCAAGCGCGCCGGCGGCGTTGGCAAAGCGTGCGCTTGCGATGATATCGCCGGAGCGGAGGTATTCCGCCGCAAGCGCGGCGGTGAAGATATCGCCCGCGGCTGTCGTGTCGACAACGTTTGTATCGAACGGCGAGATGATATCGCAATATTTGCCGTCGTAAACATAGCAGCCCCTGCCGCCGAGCTTGAGCACGACATATTTTGTCGGCACTCGGCTGCACAGCGCCATGGAGGCGCGCAGACAGTTTTCCAGGCTGTTCGGGCGTATACCGGTGAGTATTTCGGTTTCGGTCTCGTTCGGGGTGAGTATTTCGACCCGTTCCAGCTTTTCGAGCGGGAAATCCGGCGTTGCGGGCCCGGCATCGACAATAAGCGGTATGGATTCGTCCGCCGCAAGGCGCGCGGCGCTTATAACGGTGTCGCGGTTGATTTCGAACTGTACGAGCACGGCATCCGGATAGCAGGTGAACGCCGCCTCGAGATCGCCGAGGTTTATCTTGTCGTTCGCGCCTGGATAAACGATAATGCGGTTGGTGCCGTCCTTTTCGACGGTAATAACGGCAAGCCCGGTCTGCTCGTGGCGGTCCACACGGACGTATTTCGTGTTGATCCCGCGTTCCTCCAGCGCACGGAGCATGGCAATTTCCGCAGTAAGCATGGCGATCTGTGTATATTCTGTAATATTTAATCTGTCATTTTCTTCAAAGCATAAAGCTTTCACATCAAGTCCGGATGCTTTTGATGCGCTTTCAAATACTTCGCGACTTACAGCATATTTTTCATAAAAATCTTTCGCCATTCCTGTATACTGTGCACCCTGTCCCGGAAATACAAATGCAATTTTAGACATATCATTTTCCTTTCCTTTATTTTTATGTTTATATCAGATGATAACAATTTGTTTCTGATTGCAAATTATTTCAGTTTAAAATATTTTGATATTCAAATTATAATGTCAAAAAATTCTCCCCGAAGCCATCTCTGGCTCCAAGGAGTTATTTGTCATTTCTATATGATT
>USHI01000042.1 GCA_900554405.1 uncultured Eubacteriales bacterium
GGGAGCCATGCCGCGTTTATCGAAGCGGCGGAGCTCGGCATGAACATGATATGTATGACACACCATGCCACGGAACGGGTGGTTTTGCCCGCTTTGTGCGACATGATCGGGGATACCGGCGCGCAGGTCGCGCTGTTTGATTTCGACAGAGAGAACGAATATGGCATTTGACGGACTTTTTTGCTCCGCCGTTGCAGCCGAACTCAACTCATGGGCGGGGGGCCGGGTGGAAAAACTCTACCAGAGCTCACCGTCCTGCATTTGTATTCAGCTTTATGCGGCGGGTAAGCATATGAACTTGATAATATCCGCATCGGCTTCGCGCCCGATACTTGCCTGCACGGATTCCGCTGCGGCAAAGCCGGATACGCCCACGCCGACCTGTATGCTTTACCGCAAGCATCTTCAAAACGGCAGGCTGAGCGGCGTGGAATGGATAAAGAACGAACGCATCGTTCGGTTCGATTTCGATTCTGCGGACGAAATGGGCTATGTGCACCGCAAGAGCATTTATGCCGAGATGATGGGCAAATATTCCAACCTGATACTCACGGAGGGCAACGGCAGGATCATCACCGCCGCTTCGGTATCGGATATAACCTCCTCCGTGCGCAGCCTTTTGCCGGGAATGCTTTATGAAACGCCTCCGGCGCAGGATAAAAAGGATATCGCCGCGACGGACGCTGCGGCGTTTGCAGCAGTTTGTGCGGCATATGAAGGCGCACGAGCGGCGGATATGCTGCTGCGCAGCTTCTGCGGGCTTTCACCGCTTGTCTCAAGGGAGCTTGCCTTCCGCGCGCTCGGGGATTGCGATGCGCTCGTTTCCGCGGCGGCGGTGCCGCTTTTGTGGGCGGAATTCGATTCGCTGCGAAATCTGCTCGCCGGCGGCAAATTCACCCCCTGCGCCGTTTTTTCGCCGGAGGGGAAGGAGACGGAATATTCATTCTTCCCGATAAAGCAGTACGGCGAGGGCTTCGAGGTGAAGGAATACGGCAGCTTTTCGGAGCTTTTGACGGATTATTTCGGGAGACGGGAGGAATCCGTCAATATCGGCAGATATTCCCATGATACGCTGCACGCCGTTAACACCCACCTTGCGAAGCTGCGCAAAAAGCTTGCACTGCTCGAATCCGAGCTTTCGGAATGCAATACGCGGGAGGAGGCACGGCTTTGCGGCGATATCGTAACGGCAAATATATGGCGCATACGCCGCGGCGATGAAAGTGTCACCGGAACGGATTACGAAACCGGCGAGGAAAAAACCGTTCGTCTGGATCCGACACGCACCCCGGCGGAAAACGCGCAGAAATACTATAATAAATACGCAAAAATGAAGCGCGCAGCCGAGGCAAAGCGTCTGCAGATCGAAAAGGCACTTGCGGAGCAGGATTATTTGGAGGGCGTTGCCGGCTTTATCGAGCGTGCCGCAGAACCCGCCGAGATCGCGGAAATACGCGACGAGCTTTCCGCCGGCGGATACTTAGGCAAGCCCGCAAACCGCGGTGCAAAGCCGAAAAAGACAAAGGCGGCTTCGCCGCTTTCCTTCCGTACCGCGGATGGCAGGCTCGTGCGGGTCGGGCGCAACAACCGCCAGAACGATTCGCTCACCGCAGGCGCCGAAAAGAACGATATCTGGTTCCACATAAAGGGCTTTCACGGCTCGCACGTTATACTTTCCGGTGCAGCCGACGGACGGCGATTACACCGCCGCGGCGATGCTTGCCGCTTATTACAGCGAAAAGCGCGGCGCAAGCAATGTCGGCGTGGATTACACCCGTGTGAGACACCTTAAAAAGCCGGGCGGTAGCGCGCCGGGCTTTGTCACCTACGAAAAATACTTCACCGCTTATGTCAATGCGGAAATGCCCGCTCTTGAAGGGAGGGTAAGGTAAAATGCTGCTCGAACGCTCTATCCCGATCATCGGTGCGGATGGTGCCGAAAGGCTCGCAAGGACAAGCGTCGCCGTGTTCGGTACGGGCGGTGTCGGTTCCTGGTGCGCCGAAGCGCTCGCACGGGCGGGCGTGGGAAGCATAACCGTTGTGGATGGCGACACCGTTGCCGACAGCAACCGCAACCGTCAGCTTATCGCAACCTCCGAAACGCTCGGGCGGCGCAAGGCCGCTGTTGCGGCGGAAAGGCTGCGCAGCGCCGTGCCGGAATGCGATGTGAGATTTGCGGATATGTTTTATTCGGCGGAAACGGCTGCGGACATTCCGCTTTGCGGCTTTGATTATATCGCCGACTGTATAGACACGGTTACCTCAAAGCTTTTGCTTATATCGAACGCCCGCGCCGCCGGTGTGCGGACAATTTCCTCCATGGGCACCGGAAATCGCAGGGATCCTTCGCGCATTGCCGTGAAGGACGTTTATTCCACCTCCGGCGATCCGCTTGCACGCATAATGCGGCGCGAGCTGCGCGCCCGAGGCATACCCGGGCTGAAGGTCGTCTGCTCCGAGGAGCTTCCCGGCGCCGTTTTTTCCGGCAGGGATCCGGATACCCGCCGCGCGACACCTTCGAGCTGCGTTTTTGTCCCGGCGACTGCGGGGCTGCGCATGGCATATGAGATAGTAAAGGATATACTGGAATGGCAAGATTAGAATTCGGCGGCGGCGCGATGCTCTCGCCGCTGCCCGCGGTGCTTGTGACAAGCGCCTCCGGCGGCGCGGAAAATGTTTTTACCGTTGCATGGACAGGCATTGTCTGCACCCGCCCGCCGCGGCTTTATATCTCCGTGCGGCCCGAAAGGTATTCCTACGGGCTTATCGTCGAAAGCGGCGAATTCTGCGTGAACCTCGTTTCGGCTCCGCTCGTGCGGGCGGCGGATATGTGCGGCGTTATCTCCGGGCGGGATAAGGATAAATTCGCCCTGTGCGGGCTTACGAAAACCGATTCGAAAACCGTATCCTGCCCCACAGTTGCGGAAAGTCCGCTCGCGCTCGAATGCCGTGTTTTCAAACGTATACCGCTGGGCAGCCATGAAATGTTCCTTGCGGATATCACGGCGTTCACGGCGGATGAACGCTATATAGACAAAAACGGCAGGATCGCGCTGGAAGAAGCGAGGCTTGCCGCCTATTCCCACGGCGATTATTTTGTGCTCGGCAAAAAGCTGGGGGATTTCGGGTTTTCCGTCCGCAAAAGAAAGCGCGGTGCGAAATGAGGAGCTTTTCCGTTATCCACGTCGGCGATTTCAAGGAGGAATACTTCGCCTGTGCAGAAGCGGAATATATCCGCCGCATAAAGCCGTTTGCGGATTACAAAACGGTCTGCGTGCGCGAGGAAAGCACATTTGACGGCTCCGAAAAAAACATTGCGCGCGCGTTGGAGCGCGAAGCGGCGGAGATAAGAAGGCATATCCCGCGCCGCGCGATGACGGTCGCGTTGTGCATCGAGGGAACACAGATCACGAGCCCGGGTCTTGCCGAAATGCTTTCGGATGAAAGCCGCCCGGTCTGCTTTATAATCGGTTCGAGCCACGGGCTGGACCCGGCGCTCAAAAACGAATGCGGGCAGCGGATATCCATGTCGCGCATGACATTTCCGCATATGCTCGCGCGCGTGATGCTTGCCGAGCAGGTCTACCGCGCCATAACCATAATAAACGGCAAAAAGTACCATAAATAAGGAGAAGCACAGTGATGAATGCTGTTGAAAGATTTTTGAAATACGTTTCGTTCGGCACGAATTCGGACGAAAACTCCGCGGAATGCCCTTCGACTCCGTCCCAGCTTGTTTTGGGCAGATATATCGCTTCGGACCTCGAACGTATCGGGCTTTCGGATGCGCACGTTGATGAAAACGGCTATGTTTCGGCGTTTCTGCCCGCATCCGAGGGCTGCGGGGCGCTCCCTGCGATCGGGTTTGTTTCGCATATAGATACCTCCTCCGCCGTCCCGGGCGACAATATAAAGCCCCGCACCGTTTTTTACGGCGGCGGTGTGCTCACGCTCGAAAACGGGCTCACGATCGACCCTGCCGAATACCCCTGCCTTGCTTCGTATGAGGGCAGCGAGCTTATCGTTACCGACGGAAATACTCTTCTCGGCGCGGACGATAAAGCCGGTGTCGCGGAGATCGTCACCGCGCTCGAATATCTTGCAAATCACCCGGAAATAAAGCACGGGCGGATACCGGTGTGCTTTACCCCGGATGAGGAGATCGGCCGCGGGGCGGACAGGTTCGATGTAAAAGCTTTTAACGCCGATTGGGCGTATACGGTGGATGGCGGTACTCTGGGCGAGATCGAATACGAAAACTTCAACGCCGCTTCCGCAAAATTCCACATCAACGGCGTGAACATCCATCCGGGCAGCGCAAAGAACCGCATGAAGAACGCCTGCCTTGTCGCTTCTCAGCTGGTGACAATGCTCCCCGCTGCCGAAGCGCCCGCGCACACCGAGGGCTACGAGGGCTTTTACCATGTTTGCGCCATGTCCGGCGACGAAAGCGCTTTCGACATTTCCGTGATAATCCGCGATCACGACCGCGCCGCCTTTGAATCCCGCAAGACGTTTGTACAAAGGCTTGCGGATTACCTCAACGGCGTATACGGCGAAAACACCGTCGAGCTTACCCTGCGCGACAGCTATTACAACATGAAGGAAAAAATAGAGCCGCATATGCATATTATCGATTCGGCGGAAAAGGCATTTGCCGAAAACGGCATTACTCCAAGGATCGTAGCCATCCGCGGCGGTACGGACGGTGCGCGCCTTTCGTTCATGGGGCTGCCCTGCCCGAACCTTTCCACCGGCGGCGAAAACTTCCATTCCGTGCGCGAATTTATTCCCGTTTCCGCGCTCGGAAGTATGGTGGATGTCATTGTGACCCTTGCTTCCGTGCGGTGATTGCAGCTCGCGTGGCGGGAAAGGCAAATCTGCTGCGAATCCTCAACGCGATCAATAAAAAAGCGGAGCGGGAAAGGCAAATCTGCTGCGAACCTCAACGCGATCAATAAAAAAGCGTTTCTGCCGTGGGATACGGGCGGAAACGCTTTTGCTTTTGTGAGCGGTTATTCTATGACAAGCTCGCCGAAAAACTCCGGGCGGTGGAAATCCGGTGCGGGAAGCTCCACGGGCGACCACATCCCGAAATGCGGGTATTCGGTATCGTCGCCGCATTTGTAAAAATTGCCTTTTATAATGTCGCCGGTTGCAAAATCCTTTCTTCCGAAGGTCTTTTCGATAAAGTCGAGCGTGAATACCACGCGGACACACCAGCATCCGTCGCCCTTTTCGGCGGTGACATGCGGCAGCGGGGCAAGCTTGTCTATGGGTGTTTTGTCGCTGCGGCTTGCGCGCACGGCGGAAAGGAACGCCCCGGCGGAGTTCATTTCGAAATTCATGTACTTTCCGGAATCCGGCGCAAAGCTCACGAAAAATTCGAGACAGCTGTCCTTATAAACAGGGTCGTTATATTGCTTGTAAACGGTTTTCGGGTCGCTCTCGTATGCTTTCATTTCGAGCGCAAATCCGGTTTTCGGTATGAACAAGAGCCGTGCTTCCGCCCTCGGGGAATAGCCGGATGTCCATTTGTAGCAGTCGATATGCGCGACCTCCGCCTTTGAAAAATCCGCCGCTTCCGCGGTCTTTATCGTGTATCTCATTTTCTCATCCTCCTGTTATGTCATTATAATAATCCAAATCGCACCGAATGTCAATACAAACGCGCTTCGTACTTGAAATACGGCGGCGACGGGTGTATAATAATGCATGAAAAGGATGTGAAGCAATGAAAAGCGGACTTCCGGAGGTGCTGCTCACCTTCGCAGGATACAAGGGCTCCATACAGAACTGCTCGGCACTTACGGTTGATGAATATATTAGCGATCTTATACTGTTTTTCCGCTATATCATAGTCACGCGGCGCGGGGACGACCCGGCAAAAACGGATATGTCATCAGTTTCGCTCGCGGGGGTGGATTACGAGCTTGCCGGCTCGGTACGGACAGAGGAGATATTTTCCTTCATGCTGTATCTTTCGCAGGTGCGCGGCAATAAAGCACGCATACGCGCGCGGAGGCTCTCGGCTGTAAAAGCGTTTTATAAATACCATACCGTCAAATCCAAAAGGCTTGCGGAAAACCCGGCAAAGGATATCGACAGCCCTTCCGTGCGCCCGCCGCTCCCGAAATATCTTACGCTTGCCGAAAGCCTTGCACTGCTCGAAGCCGTTCCGCGGAACGACCGCAATTTCGAACGCGATTACTGCATACTCACTTTCTTTCTCAATTGCGGTATGCGGCTTTCGGAGCTTGTCGGGATAAACCTTGCGGATATCACCGCCGATCAGGCGCGGCTCACCGTTACCGGAAAAGGCAATAAAATGCGGGTGATATACCTCAATACGGCGTGCAGAGAGGCGCTTTGCGATTATCTTGCCGTGCGGCAGGAACGCGCCACGGAGGGCGGCAGGAGCATCACCGATAAAAATGCGCTCTTTCTTTCCTCGCGCGGGCGGCGTATCTCGCACGAAAGCGTTCAGAAGATGGTTTATAAGTATCTCGAGCTTGCCGGGCTCGGCGGGCGCGGGCTTTCGGTGCACAAGCTGCGCCATACCGCCGCCACGCTTATGTATAACGAGGGCCATGTCGATGTGCGTACGCTTATGGATGTGCTCGGGCATGAGCAGCTCACGACAACGCAGATATATACACACCTTTCCGACAGAAAATTGGAGGAAGCGGCGGAAGCCAATCCGCTCGCGGATATAAAGAAATGACAGAATTCACCTTTACCGTCTCCGGAACGGATGTTTTTCCCGGCGGGGTCGCCCGCCCCGCGGCGCTTGCGCGGTATATGCAGCTTGTCGCGGGGGAGGACAGCGCCGCAAACGGCGCAGGTTACCCTGAAATGCGTGCGCACGACTGCGTTTTCGTGCTTTCCAAGCTCGCGATGCACTTTCATTGCCCGATCCGCTCCGGCGATACCGTCACATTGCGTACCTTCAATAACCGTATAAACGGCATTTATTTCGAACGCGAATTCGAATTCTTCCGCGGCGGGAGCGAGGTCGCCCACGCAACAACGCTTTGGGCGCTCATAAGCTATTCCGCAAGGGTACCGCTGCGTCCGCGAACGCTTTTTGCGGCAATACCGGAGGAAAAACGCCCCACCGCTACGCTCGATGTGCCGCATTCCGTGGATACAAAGGGCGTTTTTCCCTGCGGCGAGAGGGTCGCGCGGCTTTCGGATCTGGATGAAAACGACCATATCAACAATTGCGTGTATTTCGATATCGCAGTGGACAGCACCGATTTCGACGGTAAAACCGAAGCGATAACCGATTTCCATATGCTTTACCGCCGCGAAGCAAGGCGCGGTGATGTCATAAAGCTTTCCGCGCTTCACTCGGCGGAAGGATATACCGTAAGCGGCAGAAACGAAACGGCGGGAACCCCTTGCTTCGACGCTTTTTTCGCCGTGAAGAAGCTATAATTTTTCAACCGGCGGTTCGTTGACATATTTGCACGGTTGTGGTATAATTACCCGCACGGATCAAAAAGGAACGGGGGTGCCGTATGGCGGAAAAGAAGATAATCGCAAAGAATAAAGCCGCGTATCACGAATATTTCGTCATCGACAGCTTCGAAGCCGGCGCCGCTCTTTGCGGGACAGAGGTCAAATCCATCCGCGGCGGAAGGGTGAATCTGAAGGATTCCTTCTGCCGCATCGAAAACGGCGAGCTTATCGCCTACGGCATACACATCAGCCCGTACGAAAAGGGCAATATCTTCAACCGCGATCCCTACCGCCCGCGCAAGCTGCTCATGCACCGGCGCGAGATCGACCGGCTCTTCGGCGCCGTCGGGCAGAAGGGTTATTCGCTCATACCGCTTTCGGTGTATTTTCTCGGCAAGTATGTCAAAGTCGAGCTGGGGCTCTGCAAGGGCAAAAAGCTTTACGACAAACGCGATGTCGAGGCGGAAAAGACCGCAAAGCGTGATATCGAACGCGCCGTGCGCGAAAAATACTGACATGGGGGCGTAAAGGTTTCGACGGGGATCCCGAAACGGGGTAAGCGAGCAGAAGCGCACAGCTTCTCTAAAATGTGCAAATTAAAATTAAACGCTAACAATCAGAAATTAGCAGTCGCTGCCTAAGTGCAGTGACCGTCGCACCGGGGAGTACTGCGGCCCCGGCTGCGGCGTGACTCAGCAGTGAACGTGTACGGCGCAAAGCTTTGCGCGCCGTCATGAATCTATGAAGCTACCGGCAGTTCGCGCCTGTCTTTCGGCGTAAACCGTGGGGAATCTTAAAGAAAGACTGCGCTCGGAGAAAACACCGCGGACAGATTTTCGGACAGGGGTTCGACTCCCCTCGCCTCCACCAAAAAAGAGATGCACCCTGAAAGGGTGCATCTCTTTTTTGGTCAGCCTGTCAAAGAACGCCAGTTCTCGTTATGCGAGAGCTGGCGTTTTAGTCGTATCAAAGAAGAAATAGGGCAGAAAAACAAAGAAATCAGAGCGGCTCCACTTCCAGAGGGCCAGTTTTTTGAGATTCATGGCAGCATATTTAAGCCTCACCCATGCCGAGACACGGGCCAGACCTCGGTGGTGTGTATAGCGCATGGCATGTTTTTCTTTTGCATCCGCAAAAACACGCTCAATGGTTTGTTTTCTCATGGCATAGATTTCTTTGCCGCGTTCCGTTTTCCGCAGCTGTTCAACTAAGTCGAGAAATTCCTGCCAGATATGGGTTGTGAGCATCCGCTGTCCGTTTTCATTTGCACCACAAACGCTTCTGCAGGGACAATCTTTGCAGACCTGGGTGGCACTGCGGTAAGTTCGTTTTCCATCTTTGCTGGTAGTTGTATGTCTCAGTTCATGTCCTCCGGGGCAGACAAAGCTGTCATTTACCACATTGTAGGTGAAATCCCAAGGCTTGAACGTATCCTTCTTTCCTTTGTATCGGGTATAGGGCAGAATTGGGATCCTGCTGTCCTCAATTACTTTTTTGGCAATCCACGGGGTCTTGTAGCCGGCATCCATCGTTACAAATTTGACTTCTGGAAATCTGTCTGTGACCTTGTCATATACTGCGTCCCAGGCCACGCTGTCACTTACATTTCCTGAGGTGACTTCAACACCCAACACAAAGCCGTGCTTGTCGCAGGCTGTATGTGCTTCGTATGCAAATTGCCGTTCGTGTTCTCCTTTTACGAACATTCCGCAGTCCGGGTCTGTGGTGGAAACAGTCTTTTCTGCGGTTTCCTGTGAGCCTCCACCCCCCTGGGGATGGTTTTCATCATCCTCATCTTCTATGGGCTTCTTGCCCAGCTTTTCTCTTTCCGCGTTGACCTCTCTGCGCAGTTGCCCGGAGTAGACCCTTGCTGCCTTCGCAACCTGTTCCTTCTGGAACTTTTTCTTGTTGGCGCTGGCCTTGATATGGGTCCCGTCAATGAAAATTGCGCTGGTGTCCAGCATTCTGTTGTTCAGTGCTTTGTTGAGAATATGCTCAAATATCTCACTGGTCAGCTCATCTGGAAAGCGTTTGCAGAATGCATAGCTCACTGTCGCAAAGTGCGGAATATGATCCAGCAGCCCATAGCCTAAAAACCAGCGGTAGGAGAGCGTATCCTGGATCCTCTGGTAGGTCTGCCGCAAAGACGGTATTCCAAATAAATGCTGAATGAGTACCATCTTGATAAGCACAACCGGATCTGTGCCGGGACGGCCATTGTCATGGCAGTAGTACGGGTCCAGCCGTTCATACAGCCACTCATAATCCATGACCTTTTCTATTTTCCGCAGCAGATGCTCCTTTGGCACCAGCGCCTCCAAATCTACGATGATTGGCTCCCGCCGTGCGTCTTTTCTCCAGCCTTCCATGAAAACACCCCCGTTTCCTCTATTATAGCAGAAACAGGGGCGTTTGGGTAGTTTTTTGACAGGCTGACAGGAAAGACACGTCGCTGACGTGTCTTTCCTGTTTGAGCTTGTCAAAAAAGGGCATAGCCCTTTTTTAATAAAAGGCTTGCAGTCTGCCGCGCGCATAATTTGTTCGCTGAAAGCGAACAAATTCCACACTTGCAGACTGAGAAGTATTTTTTGCCAGGTACACGCCCCGGCAAAAAATGATTCCATTTTATTTGCCGCCTGCGGGCGGCAAACTCTGCGAGGCTTTTTTGACAAGAAAAATCCCGGGAGCGCTTTGGCGCTCCCG
>USHI01000043.1 GCA_900554405.1 uncultured Eubacteriales bacterium
ACGTGCATTTTGCCACGCCCACGCGGCAGATACCGCGCTTTGCAAAAAGCGGCACGCCGGGCGAGGAACGCAATATCACGCTCGAACTGAAAATGCTTGCCGATGTCGGGCTTGTCGGTTTTCCGAACGTCGGCAAATCCACGCTGCTTTCGGAGGTCACTCAGGCGCGGCCGAAGATTGCGAATTATCACTTCACCACGCTTTCGCCCAACCTCGGCGTTGCGGAGGTGTACGGCAAGAGCTTCGTCATGGCGGATATCCCCGGGCTTATCGAGGGTGCATCCGACGGGCTCGGGCTCGGGCATGATTTTCTGCGGCATATTGACAGATGCCGCCTGATACTTCATGTTTTCGATATTTCCGGTTCCGAACGCGACGACCCTCTGGACGATATCATAAAGATCAATACCGAGCTGAGCAGGTTCAGCCCGGATCTTGCAAAGCGCCCGCAGATACTCGTCGGCAACAAGGCGGATATGGGCGTAAACGAAGAAACGCTTGAAAGGATCAAGCGTTTCGCTTCGGAAAATGATTATAAGCTGTTCCTCATCTCCGCGATAATCGGCGAAGGTGTCCTCGATTTGATGAAGGCGATCGCGGAAATGCTTCCGACGCTCCCGCCGCTTGCATATTACGAGGAGGAATACAAAGCGCCGGAGCAGGAGGAAACCGATCAGGTCACTGTCACGAAGAAGAACGGCGTTTATACCGTCGAGGGCGAATGGCTCAAACGGCTGTGCAACGATATCAACTTCGACGATTATGAATCGCTCATGTACTTCCAGCGTGTCCTGCGCGAACGCGGTGTTATCGATGCGCTCGAAAAGGCTGGCATCGAGGAGGGCGACACCGTTTCCGTGCACGGCATAGAATTCGATTTCATGTATTAAACCGGGTCGAAAATGCTTTCGATCACCTTTTCGCACCCCTCGGGCGAATATTTCCAGCGCGAAATGTGCGTTATATCGGGGTAATCGTAATCCGGTGCGGGCATTAACCGCTCCGAAACATCTATTACCGCCAGCTTTATTTTCATGCGCTCCGGGATTATGCTTTTTATATAAACCGCCGCCGTTTTGCCCACGGTTATGTCATCGCGGCATTCGGCAAGCCCGGCAAGGTTCGGCGCAAGCTCTATAAAGACTCCGTAATCCTCCACGGAACGGATCACGCCGGCGGCTGTCTGCCCGGGTGTGAAGCGCGCGGCGTTTTCCTCCCATGTGCCCAAAAGCTCGCGGTGGGAAAGCGTTATCCTGCCGAACCGGTCGCAGGGGCTCTTCACCACAACGCGTATTTCCTGCCCACAGCGGAATCGGTCGCGCGGGTGCGCAATGCGCGAAACGGACATACAGTCGATCGGAAGCAGCGATATCACGCCGCAGCCGATATCGCAGAAGGCTCCGAAGGGATCCAGCCTTGTAACGCGCGCGGGTATCACATCCCCGGCGCAAAGGTTTTCTATGTATTCCCGCGTGCATTCAAGCTGTGCTTCCCGGCGGGAAAGCAGCAGTCTTTTGCCTGCGATACCTTTTATTTTGAAGCAAACCGGCTTCCCCACGCGTGAAATCACGGCGATATCCTTTTCCGGCAGACCGCTTGCCGTGTAAACACATTCGGCGCGGGGGATGATGCCGTCGTATTCGCCGACACGCACATGAAGATGCCTGTCGGAATCGCAAAGATAGCTTACTCCTTCCAGTATCGTGCCGTTTTCCATTGCTTCCGTCAGTGCTTCGGTGCTTTGGGTATAATATCGGTTGAGCTCGGTGCCGAGTAGCTTGCCTTCAAAGCGGTATTCCTGCTTCATAACCCGTTCTCCTTGTTTTTTTATTCAATTCTATGATTTTCGGAGGTGTTTCTATGCTTGAAAAGCTCGCTCTTTGCGAAAAAAGATATCTCGAAACCGAACAGGCGCTTTCCGATCCGGCAATAATGGCGGATATGGAAGCATATAAAAAATACATGAAGGAGTATAAATCGCTCACTCCGATCATCGAAAAATACCGCGAGCATAAAGCCGCTCTTGAAGATATTGCCGAAGCGGACCTGATTCTGGAAACCGAAAGCGATAAGGATCTGCGCCTTCTTGCGGAGGAGCAGAAGTATTCCGGCAGGGAAAAGGCGGAATCCACGCTTGCCGAGCTGCGCCTGTTGATGATCCCGAAGGACCCGAACGACGATAAAAACGTCATTATGGAAATACGCGCCGGCGCAGGGGGCGAGGAGGCGTGCCTTTTCGCGGCGGTGCTTTACCGTATGTACAATATGTATGCCGAATCCGCCGGGTTCAGGGCGGAGCTTGTTTCCTGCAACGAAACCGAGCTTGGCGGGTTCAAGGAAGTCACCTTCCTTGTGGAGGGCGAAAATGCTTATTCCCGATTGAAGTACGAAAGCGGCGTGCATCGTGTTCAGCGTGTGCCGGATACCGAATCGCAGGGCAGAATACAGACTTCCACCGCGACGGTCGCGGTGCTTCCGGAGCTGGATGAGGTCGATTTCGAGCTCGACATGAACGAACTGGAAATAACCCGCCACCGTTCCGCCGGCGCGGGCGGGCAGCACGTCAACAAGACCGAATCCGCCGTGCGTATAATCCATATTCCCACGGGGATAACGGTGGATTGTCAGGATGAACGCAGCCAGATAAAAAATAAGGAAAAGGCATTGAAGATAATGAAAAGCCGTCTTGCCGACCATTACAACGGTCAGAAGCAGGAGGCTGTTGCCAGCGAGCGCAGATCGCAGGTCGGCACCGGCGACAGAAGCGAGCGTATACGCACCTATAATTACCCGCAGGGCAGAGTCACCGATCACCGCATCGGGCTTACGCTTTATTCGCTCGAAAGCTTTTTGAACGGCAGGCTGGACGAAATGATCGATGCACTTACAGCCGCCGACAATGCCGAAAAGCTGAAAAACGGTATGAAATGATCATATATCCGAAAAACGCCCGCAAGGGGCGTTTTTCCGTTTTTGCCGCCGTTTCCGGGGCGGGGGTTGCAATTGCCGTCGGATTATGATAAAATAAAAATGATTTGCAGATAAAAACACCGAAGGGAATGTTGGATTTGAAACCGAAAAAGTGTATCGCGCTGCTGCTTGCCCTGCTGCTGACAGCGCTTTGCCTGCCCCTTTCCGCCTCTGCGGCGAAGGAATATAACAGCCTGAACAAGGTGCAGAACTATTTTCGCCGCACTATCGGCTCGCTTGCCCGCGCGGATTATTATAAAACCGATATACTGGCGAGCATAACCGTTGCACAGGCGATATTCGAAAGCGGCTGGGCAATGTATTCGCTCCCCGTGTGCGGGAACAACCTTTTCGGGATAAAGGCGTGGAGCACAACCGAGGGGTGGATATACGATGCGTATTCAAAGACGGTATATTCATCCTATGACGATATGCGGCTTGCCAACGGGCAATCCTATATCGGCAACGTGGCGACATGGCGCGCCCACGCAAGCTGGGGTGAAAGCGTGGATGCGCATTCCGAGCTTCTGCTCAATCCGCGCTACAAGGCGGTCGTCGGCGAAAAGGATCCGCGCAAGGTTGCGGAAGCGCTTGTCGCAGCGGGGTATTGCAATGACGACGGCTATGCCGACAATGTCGTGCGGATGATAAGCAGCTACGACCTTGCGGAATTCGACGATATAGAGCCCGATACCGACGGCGTTGTCGCCATCACCTTCGATAATGAACGCCTGTTTCTCGATATCGGCGCGCAGCAGCGGCTGCTTTTGAACATATTCCCGGAAACCTCCGCGCCGACAAAGGTCACCTGGGCGAGCGCCGACCCCGGTGTCGCAACGGTTTCGGATGACGGCACGGTAAACGCCGTTGCCCACGGGATGACACTTGTCACCGCAACGCTCGAAAACGGCAGGGAAGCCTGCTGCATTGTCGCCGTGGACTGCAACGCGACAGTCATGAATTCGGATATAATCATCCGTAAATCGCCTTCTGCATCGGGCGAAAAGCTCGGCACGCTTGTGCGCGGGCTCCCGATAAAGGTTATTTCGGATAAAATTCTTTATGATGCCGCCGGCAGTCCGTTTTATTCGGTGCGCGGTATCAGCTCGGACGGCAAACTGACAGAGGGGTACGCCACCGCCGAATGTATAAAGCTCAACCGCGTTTACGCAAACGAAATATCCTTTGTGAAGGATTCGGTCACGCTCACCCCCGGGCAGACATATACTCCCGCGGCGGCGATCGCGCCTGCGGGTGCGGATGCGACTGTCGCCTGGACAAGCTCAGCGCCGGATATTGCCTCCGCGGATGAAAACGGCGGGATAACCGCACACAAAGCCGGCTCCTGCAAAGCGGCGTAAAGGCGAATATAACCGTTACCGTTGCTTCCGCCGAAAAAGAATACCGCGGCATTATCGCAAGCTATTCCAATATTTCGGTGCGCGGAAAGGATGAAAACGGCGGATTTACAAAAACCGTCGGCAGTATTCCTTTTCTTTCCGAAGTCGCTGTTATCGGCGAACCGGACGGGCTTTGGTACCGTGTCCGCGGAAAAACCTCCGCAGGCAAGGAAATCAAAGGCTATGTCCTTTCCTTCTATGTGCAGATCATTGCCGATGGTGCGGCGGTCGAAACGGTGACCCCGGCTTCGGGTGTGACGGTCTATGCCGAAAAGGACACAGCTTCCCTCATATACGGCGAGCTTTGCAATACATATAATTCCACCGCCGTTTATGCAAAGACGATCGGCGGCGAGGATGAAAACGGCTGGAGCTATGTTATCGGTGTGCGCCCGAACGGCAATGCCGTGTGCGGATACGCGCAGCTTGCCTCCGTGCCCACACCCGATCCGGATCCCGACCCCGACCCGGATCCGTCCGCCGAATCCTATTATGCCGTCGTTGCGGAGCCGCTGAATGTCCGCAAGGGCGCGGGTACAGGCTATGAATCGCTCGGGCTTTTCAAGGAGGGCGAACGCATTATAATTACCGGCGAGGAGCAAAACGGCTGGTATCGTGTCTCCGGCATCACCTCGGACGGCAAATCCGTCTCCGGCTGGTCCTCCGCACAGTATATCAAGGTGCTTTACACCGGCGTGACAAAGGATGCGCTCAACGTTCGCGAAACGGCGGGGACATCCGGAACGCTTCTCGGCACATTCCGCTCGGGCGTGACGATAACGATATACGGCGAAGCGGTGGACGGCTGGATGAACGTTTCCGGCACTGTCAGCACGGGTGCTTCCGTCACGGGCTGGTCATCCGCAGAATATATCACCGTTGCCGGCAGGATCAAAGCCGAAACCACTACCGAAAAGGGCTTCGGATTAAAAGAAGGCGTTTATGAAATAACCGGCGGCAAGCTTATCGGCGTTTCCGCCGGAACAACGGTGCACGAAATGCTTTTGCAGTTCACCGGCAGTGTCAAGGTCACTTCTCCGAACGGAAGTACGCTTGCGGAGGGCACACTTGTCGGCACGGGAACCGTTATCACCGCCGATAACGGCGATACCGCAACGGCGGTTGTGATGGGCGATGTGAGCGGCGACGGCAAAATCGATTCCACCGATTACCTTTATGTCAAGCGCGCGTTTCTCGGAACGTACAATCTTTCCGGCGATTATCTTCTTGCCGCCGATGTGAGCGGCAGGCGCGAGCTTTCGGTTGTCGATTACCTTATAATCAAGCGTGTCGCGCTCGGCACATACACTCTGTAAGGCAATAAAAGCAAAGCAATAAAAAAGTACAGCGTTTCCGTATTACTGCGGAAACGCTGTTTGCTTTTGTATTAACGATTATACGGATGCTTTGACCTTTTTGAGGTGTACGAAGCGGGGGAGTCCGTCCTCCTTGGGAAGATCGGTTTCGCCCTGGATAAGCGGAAGCGCGTATTCGGTGAACTTTTCGTTCATCCCGTCCTTGGTGGCGTTGAACCAGTCGTCGGGGATCTTCTTTTCGGTATTGGCGACAAGTGTCAGATCGAAGGGCTTTATGTTGCAGACGTATTTTCCGTCCTTATCATAGGAGCGTTCAAAGCCGATCATTTTGTCTGTCATGCCGGAAACGGCGTATTCGACGGCGCTCTTGCCGGCAAGGAAGGATTCGTTGATATCGGTGAGCGAAGCGGAGTGAGCCGCGCAGCGCTGGAGCAAGGAAAGCTCCACACCGCGGACCTTTGCACCGGTGGCGTTTTTGATAACGCCTGCGAGGTAAGCCGCAAGCCCGCCGAGCTGTGCATGGCCGAAGCCGTCCTTCGCGTTGGAAAGATCGTTGCCGTATTCGGAAATGTATTTGCCGTTTTTATCCTTGATACCTTCGGAAACGGCGACAATGCACTTGCCCTGCTTTTCGTATATAGTCTTGATCTTTTCGACAGCCGCATCAAGATCGAAATCATTTTCGGGGCAATAGATAAGATCGGGGCCGTTGCCCTTGAGGGAGGCGAGCGATGCGGAGGCGGTGAGCCAGCCGGCGTTTCTGCCCATGATCTCCACGATGGTGATCATGCCGGTATCGTAAACGCGCGCATCGTGATAAATTTCCATGAGCGAGGTCGCGATGTATTTTGCCGCGGAGGCATAGCCGGGGCAGTGGTCGGTTCCGGCAAGATCGTTGTCGATCGTCTTGGGAATACCCATAACACGGCATTCGTAGCCGTTTTTAAGCATGAACTTGCTTATCTTGTTGCAGGTATCCATCGAATCGTTGCCGCCGTTGTAGAAGAAATAGCGGACATTGTATTTTTTGAAGATTTCGAGTATGCGCTTGTAATCGGTATCGTCGACATCCGGGTCTTTAAGCTTGTAACGGCAGCTGCCGAGTGCGGAGGAGGGGGTCGTCTTCATCAGAGCGAGCTCTTCCGGATCCTCCTTGCTCATGTCGATAAGATTGTCGTTCAGCACGCCTTTGATGCCGTTGAGAGCACCGTAAACGGCGGTGATATCGCTGCATTCGAGTGCGGTCTTGATAGCGCCGTATGCGCTCGCGTTGATAACGGACGTCGGCCCGCCGGACTGCCCGATAATGCAGGCACCTTTAAGAGTATTCATTGCATCCACCTTTTTTTATATATTGATTCCAATACAATATACCACAGCTTGCCCGCGAAATCAACACCAAAAACGCTTTTTCGGCATAGCCTACAAAGCTTTTTTCTCGAAAATCGCGGTTATATTCACAAATTCATATTGACAAAAGCGCCGAAAAAAGCTAAACTGAGCAAAAGAAAACAAAGCAAAGAAAAGGAGTTAGAACCATGCCTCTCGTAACAACAAAAGAAATGTTCGAAAAAGCCTATAAGGGCGGTTATGCCATCGGCGCCTTCAATGTCAACAATATGGAGATCATCCAGGGCATCACGGAAGCCGCAAAGGAAGAAAATGCCCCTCTTATCCTTCAGGTTTCCTCCGGCGCAAGAAAGTATGCCAAGCACACCTATCTTGTAAAGCTCGTTGAAGCCGCTATCGAGGATACCGGGCTTCCCATATGCCTCCATCTCGATCACGGCGATACCTTCGAGCTCTGCAAATCCTGCATCGACGGCGGCTTCACCTCCGTTATGATCGACGGCTCCCACTTCCCGTTCGAAGAAAACGTCGAACTCACCAAGAAGGTCGTTGAATATGCTCACGATCACGGCGTAGTTGTCGAAGGCGAACTCGGCCGTCTTGCCGGCATCGAAGATGCCGTCAACGTTTCCGCCAAGGACGCTTCCTACACCGATCCCGATCAGGTTCAGGAATTCGTGGAAAGGACCGGCGTTGACTCTCTTGCAATCGCTATCGGCACCAGCCACGGCGCATACAAGTTCAAGCCCGGTCAGAAGCCCCAGCTCCGCTTCGACATTCTCGAAGAAGTCGAAAAGCGTCTCCCCGGCTTCCCGATAGTTCTTCACGGCGCTTCCTCCGTCATTCCGAAGTATGTCGATATCATCAACGCCAACGGCGGCAGAATGCCCGATGCTATCGGTATCCCCGAAGATATGCTCCGTAAGGCTGCTTCCATGGCTGTCTGCAAGATCAACATCGACTCCGACCTCCGTCTTGCTATGACCGCGGCTATCCGCCAGCACTTCAACGAACATCCCGAGCATTTCGATCCGCGTCAGTATCTTGCTCCGGGCAGAGACAATATCAGAGAGCTTGTCAAGCACAAGATTGTTGATGTTCTCGGCTGCAACGGCAAAGCATAACAGCGCGTATTGCACCGCAGACCGCTTTTGAACGGTTATAAGCACAAAACAATATAATGAAGGCACGGGCACCGATTCGGTACCCGTGCCCTTTGTTTTTATATTGTATGTTCAAAAGGCTGCGTGCGGCGCGCTTCGACTGCCGTACCAAGTACGTCTACGCTCGCGCGGCGCCCGCTCTGCGGCACACTCCGCTGCTGTGTTTTTCAATAGGTATGCGCGTATTGCACCGCAGAACGCCTTTGAACGCTCAAAATCACAAAACAATATAATGAAGGCACGGGCGCCGTTCTGCACCCGTGCTTTTTCACTATCTAAAAACGGCAGAGCATGGCGTTTGCATACTCTGCCGTTATATGTATTGCATTATTTCCCGAGCGAGGCAATGAGGTCGGGAATAGCGGTTTCGAACTTCACGCCGTAGCGGTGGGATTCGTCGCCGACTGTATTTTCGATACATTTCAGCGTGAAATCGGCGGCTATCGCTGCGGAATC
This sequence comes from uncultured Eubacteriales bacterium, assembly GCA_900554405.1. Lineage (GTDB taxonomy): Bacteria > Bacillota > Clostridia > Oscillospirales > CAG-382 > Coliplasma. The sequence continues at coordinate 8,656 of USHI01000043.1, forward strand.
GTATTTGCTCCTGCCGCGAAGCAGCGCGCCGCAGAAGGCGGAGGCGAACACATCGCCGGTGCCGTGGCAGCCCTGCGGCAGACGGCGGTGGCGGTAATATTCTGTTTTTCCGTTTTCGGCGACGATAACGCCGGTGGTCGAAGGCTCGAAGGAAACGCCGGTAAGTATCACGGTTTTCATCCCCGCGCGGTAAAGCGCGCCCAGGAGCGATTCGATGTATGCCATGTCATATTCGGTGCGGTATTCGGTGCCGGTCATAAGGCAGGCTTCGGTAATATTGGGCAGCACGATATCCGCGTCCGCGCAAAGCGCAGCCATTGCGCCGACAAAATCGTCGGAAAAGCCGGGGTAAAGCACGCCGTTGTCCGCCATCGCCGGGTCCACTGCTTTGAAAGCGCCGGGGCGGCAAAGAGCGGCGAATATATCGCGCACCATTTCCGTCTGGCGCACACTGCCGAGGTAGCCGGTATAGACCGCGTCGAAGGAAATGCCTTCTTTGCGCCAGTGCGCGGCGATTTCGGGGATATCGTCCGTCAGATCGCGGAAGGTATATCCGGTAAATCCGCCTGTGTGGGTGGAAAGCACGGCGGAGGGGATAATGCAGGTTTCATGCCCGCAGGCGGAAAGTATGGGCAGCGCCACGGTGAGCGAGCATTGCCCGAGGCAGGATATATCCTGCAATGTGAGAATGCGTTTGTAATCCATAGTTTTTACCCTTTAATCAAGATAAACAAGTGTTGCAAGAAATCTCCATGTGTCGTAAGGAACGGAGAATTCACGTTCGTAAAGAACTTCGTAATCCCGCCCGTCGGTAACCAGCCGGGATACCCATCCGTGCTCCGGGTGTTCCCAATGCGAATTGATTATCCACACCCTGCCGTGCATCCCGCGGAAGGCTTCGGTATCCTCCGTTGTGACAAATCCGGGGGCGATATGTATATCCGAAAGCCCGACGATCGGATCGAAGTTTGTGTTCAGGAAAAGCCCGTGCGTTTCGGGGAAGTTTACGGCAAACCACAGGCACCGGATGTTATCGAAAACGACCGTGTCGCCGGGGAGCACCTGCCCGGAAAGCTCATCGACGATATCCGTGACGGTTTCCTTGCCGTAAAGCAGTGTTGCCGAATAATCCGCCGCGTGCAGAACCGCCTGCAATGCAAGCAGCACCGCGATAACCGAACGCCATGCGCAGCCCAGCCCGTATGCCGCCGCATAGGCAAGCGCAAAGTAGATCAGCGGGGCAAAGCAGACGGTATACCGCATATACATTATCGGGCGGAATACCGAAACCAGCGTTCCGGCGGCGAGTATCGCAAAGAATATGCCAAGCGCCCACACCGGGGCATAGCATTTATTGCGCCTTGCCGCACGGACGGTAAGAAATATCAGCGCAATGTAGAAGATGATAACAACGGGGTAGAGGATCGCCCGCTTGTCCTCCGCTATTGCCTGACCGTAAAACGGGTAGGCAAGGTTGTCGAACAGATCCTTCACCGGCTTGAAGGTG
>USHI01000044.1 GCA_900554405.1 uncultured Eubacteriales bacterium
CCCCCAGCCCCAGATGGCGGTATGCACCCGCGGTGGCGCAGCGCCCGCGCGGAGTGCGGTTTATAAAGCCGAGCTGAAGCAGATACGGTTCGTAAACATCCTCGAGCGTAATCGCTTCCTCGCCGATAACGGCGGCAAGCGTTTCGAGCCCGACCGGGCCGCCGCCGAAGTTTTTGATAATTGCGGTGAGCATTCGCCTGTCCACCGCGTCCAGACCCAGACCGTCCACCTCCAGCGCTTCGAGCGCGGTGCGGGTTATGGGAAAATCTATTATCCCGTCGCCGCGGACTGTTGCGAAATCGCGAACTCGTTTAAGAAAACGGTTGGCTATACGCGGTGTCCCGCGGGAGCGCAGAGCGATCTCATATGCGCCGTCCGGGGTGATCGGTATCCCGAGTATGCCCGCGGAGCGCGTGACGATCGTCGAAAGCTCCTCCGGCGAATAAAGCTCCAGCCGGAACACCATGCCGAACCTGTCCCGCAATGGGGAGGAAAGCTGACCGGCGCGCGTTGTAGCCCCGATGAGCGTGAAGGGCTTTAACGGTATGCGGATCGACCTTGCGGAGGGACCCTTGCCCATCATCAGGTCGAGCGCGAAATCCTCCATCGCGGGGTAGAGCACCTCCTCCACCTGCCGCGGGAGCCGATGTATTTCATCGATGAAAAGTATGTCGTTGCGTTCGAGTGTCGTGAGCAGCGCGGCAAGATCGCCCGCCTTTTCTATGGCGGGGCCGCTTGTTACCTTGAGGTTCACGCCCAGCTCCGAGGCGATAATGCAGGAAAGAGTCGTTTTGCCCAGCCCGGGCGGGCCGTGCAGCAGAACATGGTCGAGCGAATCGCCCCTTGCCGCCGCCGCCTTGATAAACACGGAAAGGTTTTCCTTCACTTTTTTCTGCCCGACATATTCCGAAAGCGTTTTCGGGCGGAGCGACAGCTCGTTTTCGGCATCCTCCGGTGTGTATTCGCTTGCGGTGATACGGCTTTCGAAATCGAAATCCTCGCCGTAATCGGGTATTTTCGAATTTATCGGCATTTATTCCGACTCCTTTCCGATAGCCCTGAGCGTTTCGTATATAAGCTGTTCGAGCGGAAGCGATGTATCCAGCTTTTTCAGTGTTTCCATGACCTTTGCGCGCGGATGCCCGTAAACGGCAAGCGTGTCCGCCACCTGCGAAAGCTTTTCGCCGTCTGCGCCGGGAGGCGGTGTGATATCCGTGCCGTTGCCGCCGATTCTGCCCTTCAGCTCGATAATGATCTTCTGGGCGGTTTTCAGCCCGATCCCGGGCGCCGTCGATATTGTCTTTGCATCGCCGTTTGCCACCGCCGCACGCAGTGCATCGGCGGAAAGCGTTCCCAGCAGGGAAACGGCTGCCTTCGGGCCGATGCCCGAAACGGCTAAAAGCTTTGTGAAGAGCAAATGCTCCTCCTCCGATAAAAAGCCGTAAAGCGAAATGCTGTCCTCGCTCACCGCCATGTAGGTGTAAAGCAGTATGCTTTTTCCGATGCTCTGCCCGAGCCGGGAGGCGGTCGTGGAGGATATTCCGATCGAGAATCCGATCCCGCCGCATTCGATAACGGCTTTGTCGCCCGTCAGTGTATAAAGTATTCCGCTTATATGGTGAAACATAGACCTGCTCCTTTTTTATCTTCCGAGCCCCGAACACCTTGTTCCGTGGCACAGCGCGAGTGCGAGCGCATCGGCGGTATCATCCGGCTTCGGCGTTTCCGAAAGCCCGAGCATAAGGCGCACCATGTACTGAACCTGCTGCTTTTCCGCCCTGCCGTAGCCCACGACGGAGCTTTTGACCTCGAGCGGGGTGTATTCGTAAATGTCCACTCCGCATTTTTCGGCGGCAAGCAGTATAACGCCGCGCGCCATTGCAACGTCGATAGCCGTTGTGACGTTGCTGTTGAAGAACAGCTCCTCAATGGAAATACAGTCCGGCCTGCGCGCGTTCAGCAGCTCCGTGACGGAATCGTATATTTCGGAAAGCCGCTTTTCCACGGGTATACGCGGCTTTGTTGTTATTGCACCGTATTCCTCGGCACGGTATTTTTCGCCGATCTTGCGCACATAACCGAACCCGATCGTGGCAAGGCCGGGGTCTATGCCCAAAATCAGCATATTCTACCCCCATTATTGATTATTGTATCTTATCACATTTTTGCACTTCCGTCAACACAAGCGCGGAAGAAAACCCGCGCGCCTTCAAAAAAAATAATTTTACTATTGAAATCCGCGCGGCAATCCTGTATTATAGAGGCGTCGGCGCGAAAACGGCGCCGCGGAAAGGAAATTTTTGAAAAATGATCGAAAGAGTAAAAAGCATTATCGCAAAGCAGCTCAGAATAAATGCCGCCGATATTTCGGACGATGCCTCCGTGCTGGAAGATCTCGGTGCGGACAGCCTGGATATCATCGAGCTTCTTATGACACTCGAGGATGAAACCGGCATTATTATCCCGGACGATGATGCGGCCGATCTGAAGACAGTCCGCCAAATTTCCGATTATATCGAGAATGCAACAAAATAAAAAAGCCGTTCTTTTCGATCTGGACGGAACGCTTCTCGATACGCTACCGGATCTTACGGCTTCGCTTGCTCACGCCCTTGCAGCAAACGGGTTTCCCGTTCACGGCGAGAGCGAGGTACGGTGCATGATCGGCGACGGAATACATACCCTCGTAACGCGCGCGCTCCCACGGGATGCGGGCGCGGATTCGGTTTTGCGCGTGCTTGCCGATTTCCGCGCGGATTATGCCGAAAACTGCACAAAACACACGCGCGCCTACCCCGGTGCTGCAAAAATGCTTTCCGCGCTGCGGCTTGCGGGGGTCTCGGCGGCGGTCGTCACAAACAAGGATGACGGCGCGGCGAACAGGATCATCAGCAGATATTTCCCCGGCGGGGTCGATATCACCCGCGGAGTGCGCGAGGCTTCCGAACGCAAGCCGGATGCGCGTGTAACTCTTCGTGTGCTTTCGCGGCTCGGAGTTTCGGCGGAAAACGCGGTTTTTGTCGGCGACGGAAAAAACGATTTCCTTGTTGCCGGAAATGCGGGCATTACGTTCGTTCCCGTCGGTTACGGGTATACCGATCCGCCGGAACTGGAATCGATCTGCAAAATTGCGCCCGCACGGGATATTTCCGGGCTTTTTGCGATGATAAAGAATCGGCTCGGTGAATAGCTTTTATCGAAAAGGGAAAAAGGAGAGTGCCATATTGTCAGACCAGAAGCAATATAAATGCCCGTGCTGCGGCGGCGGGATCGAATTCGACAGCAATTCGCAGAAGATGAAATGCCCGTATTGCGATACGGAATTCGATACCGAAACGCTCCGCGGCTACGACGAGGATTTGAACAGCGACGGCAGCGACGATTTTGAATGGAATACCAATGCCGGCAGGCAGTGGGACAATGAGGAATCCGAAAATCTGAACGTTTATGTCTGCAAATCCTGCGGCGGCGAAATTATCGGGGATGAAACGCTTGCCGCAACGGAATGCCCCTATTGCGGCAACCCGGTTATTATTTCGGGCAAGCTGCGCGGCGCGCTCAAGCCGGATCTCGTTATCCCCTTCAAATTGGATAAGGAGGCGGCAAAGGCAGGGCTTCGCAAGCATTTCGAGGGCAAACGCCTGCTCCCGAAGATATTCAGGACCGAAAACCGCATCGATGAAATAAAGGGCGTTTATGTCCCGTTTTGGCTTTTCGATGCCGATGCCGATGCCGATATCCGCTACAAGGGCGAGATCGTTTCGCATTGGAGCGATTCCGATTACGATTATACAAAAACCGAATATTATTCCATCATCCGCCAGGGCGATATCGGCTTCGACAATGTTCCGGTGGACGGCAGCACAAAGGTTGAAAACGATCTTACCGAATCTCTGGAACCCTATGATCTTTCCGAAGCGGTGGATTTCCAGACGGCGTTTCTTTCCGGTTATATCGCGGATAAATACGATGTCGATGCCGAAACCTCCTGCGCCCGCGCGAACGAACGTGTCCGCACGAGCACCGAGCAGGAATTCGCAAGGACGGTCGTCGGGTACGACAGATGCCATGTCGAGCATTCGTCGATACGTTTGCAGAACGGCAAGGCAAAATATGCGCTGCTCCCGGTATGGCTGCTCAATACGAGCTGGAAGGACAAAAAATTCACCTTTGCCATGAACGGGCAGACAGGCAAATTTGTCGGCAACCTTCCGATGGACGGCAAGGCATTCGCAAAGTGGTTCTTCGGTATCGCGGGCGCCGTCGCGGCTGCGATAATGGGCTTGACCTACCTTGCCTTTATACTGTGAAAGGGGAAGCCGTATGAAAAGATTTATTTCCTTCCTTCTTCTCCTCCTTGTGCTTGCCGCGCTTCCGTGCGCCGCAGCCGCTTCCGCGGGGAAAACCTATTTTTACGATTACGCCGAAACGGTGGACGACCGCGAGCGGGAGGATATCGAAACCTCGCTTGGCAAAGCCTCCGCAAAATACGGGATGGACATCGTGCTTGTGGCGATCCCGTATCAGCTTGCAACACCTAAGCACGGCTTTGTAAACGATATCGTTGCAAAGGAATATGCCGAAAACTGGTATGATGAAAACGGTTTTTCGGATAACGGAGTCCTGCTCGTGTGCTTTATCGGCGGTTCGCCGGAGGCAGGCAAGGACTACTGGTATATTTACGCCAGGGGCGACGGCACCGAGATATACGAAAACGGCGACGAGCTTTTCGACCGTATGTTCGAAGGACAGGTAAGCGGCGATTACGCGAACATATTCTCCGCGTATGCCGAAAATGCGCTCGATATGGCTTCGGGGCATTATGAATATCAGTTCGGCACCTGGCTTGCGATATCGCTCGGCGTGGGGCTTGTCATTGCGCTTATTGCCACGATGGTCATGAAGGGCAAGCTGAAATCGGTCAAATATGCCTCCGATGCGGCGGTTTATACCCGCCCGGGCAGCATGGTGCTGCGTGTCGAAAGCGACCGTTACCTTTATTCCACCGTTACACGCACGGCAAGGCCGAAGAACGACAGCAATTCCTCCTCCGACGATGGCGGAAGCAGCAGCAGCGGCGGCGGAAGATCGTTCTGATATTTCCCGCAAAAACAATAAGAACGGCTTCCGTTTTGCTGGGGAAGCCGTTTTGTTGTTTGTTTATCGGGTTCAGCCGTTGTATGCCGCTTCGTCGCAGATGACGGTCACATCGGGGTGAACTTTAAGAAGCGTTGCGGGGACCATGGTGGTGATCCTGTCGTCGAGCATCTTTTTGATAACATAGTTCTTGTTTTTGCCGCTGGCAAGGACGATGATCTTTCTTGCCTTCATGATAGAGCCTATACCCATGGTGACAGCCTGCGTGGGGACATCCGCCTTGGAGGCAAAGAAGCGGGAGTTCGCTTCTATGGTGCTTTCGGTAAGACCGGTGAGATGGGTGCCGCAGTGAAGCTCCTCTTCCGGTTCGTTGAAGGCGATATGGCCGTTCGGGCCGAGCCCGAGAACCTGCAGGTCGATCCCGCCGGCAGCATCGATAGCCGCATCATAAGCCTTGCCCATTTCGGCAGGGTCTTTTGCAAGACCGTCGGGAACATGGGTCTTTGCCTTGTCGATATCGACATGGTCGAAAAGATTGTGGTTCATGAAATAGCGGTAGCTCTGATCGTGATCGGGAGCGAGAGGGTAGTATTCGTCGAGATTGTAGGAAGTGACATCCTTGAAGGTGATCTCGCCGTTTTTGTTCATTTCGGCAAGGTCTTTGTACATACCCACGGGCGTGGAACCGGTAGCAAGACCGAGAACGCAGTCCGGCTTGGATTTGAGAAGAGCCGCGATTATTTCGGCGCCCTTGCGGGACATTTCGTCATAGTCTTTGCAAACGATGAATTTCATTGTAAATTCCTCCGTTACTTTTTTGTTACGCAGGCAGTATAGCACAGAGAATACGGTTTTTCAAGAGCAAACCGGGAATTTTCGGAAAAACTGACGTGTTGACTTTTCAGCCGCGAACGGGTATAATCCCGTTGAATAAATCTCCGAAAGTATACGGCATGAACAACATGACAAATTCACTCCGCGCCGGAAAAACTCCGGCACGCACGGTTTTGAAGCTTTCGATCCCCGCAATAATCGAACAGCTCATGATAACCTGCGTTTCATACATAGATACCGCAATGGTCGGCTCGCTGGGGAAGACTGCGACGGCAGCCCTAGGCGTGTGCTCCTCCTTCATATGGTTTGTTTCGGGCTTTGTCGCCGCGGTGGCGCTCGGCTTTTCGGTGCAGACGGCGCAGTATTTCGGTGCAGGAAGGCTGGATAACGCGCGCGAAACCGTCCGCCGTTCGTTTTTGTCGATCCCGGCTGCCGGGCTGCCGCTTGCCGCGGCGGTGTGCGCGGTATCCTTCTTTCTGCCGGGGTGGATGGGTGCGGAGGAAGCGGTCATCCCGCTTGCACGCGATTATCTCTTTATTATCGGCATTTCGCAGGTGTTTTTGCTCGGCGTGAACATATGCTCGGCCACGCTCCGCTCGGTGGGCGATACGAAAACGCCCATGGTATTCAATACCCTGCTTAACGTCATAAACATCATAATGAACTTCTTCTTTATCTTCCCGTCGCGCAGCACAATCCTTTTCGGCACGGAGATAAATGTTTTCGGGTTCGGGATGGGTGTCGCGGGCGCGGCTATCGGCTCGCTTATTGCTTCCGCCTGCACCTTTATCATGTATATCGTCTGCATTTTCTTCGGAAAGCGGGCGATAAATCCGCGGCTTTCGCCGCCGACCGGCAACGGCGGCGCGATAACCGGGCGCGCGGTGCGCCTGGGTGTTCCCGCGTTTCTGGAACGCGCGGCAATGTCCTCCGGGCAGATACTAATGACCTATCTCGTGACAGGGCTGGGATCTGCCGCGGTTTCGGCAAATTCGCTCGCGGTGACGGCGGAATCGATAAGCTACCTTCCCGCCTCCGGCTTTTCGCTTGCAGCCGCGGCGCTTATCGGGCAGGCGGTCGGTGCCGGAGAAAAGGAGCTTGCACGCCGTTTTGCGAAAATTTCGCTGGTGATGGGCGTATGCTGCCTTTGCGTTTCGGGCGCGGTGCTGTATGTTTTTTCGGATAACCTTATCGGCTTTTTCATAGACGATGCGGAGGTCATAACGCTCGGCGGCAGAATGCTGCGTATTGTTTCCTTTGCGGAACCCTTCTTTGCCGTTTCCATAGTGCTTTCGGGCGTGTTCCGCGGGGTCGGCAACACAAAGATCGGATTTTTCACCGGGCTTATATGTATGTGGGGCGGGCGGATAGTTCCCGCGCTGTTCCTTGTACCGCGCTTCGGGCTGGACGGCGCATGGTATGCGATGGTCATCGACCTTGTGCTCCGCGCCGTCGTTACAATGGCCTTCTTCCTGCGCCCCGGCTGGGAATCCGGCGGGGTGCGTGTCACGGCGGAGGAGCCGCACGGGTAAGATACTGCCGGAATAACAAAAAACAAAGCGATACCGTTCCGGCGGTATCGCTCAGATTACTGACAAAGCCCGTCTCATGGAAGAGATGGACTTTGTTTTTTGTTGAAGCAGAGAAAAAACGAGAAGAAATCGTATGTAAGTGAATTTGTACTTTCCGTATTTCCCTTTCTGTTGGCAGCCGCGCCGGTTCAATACAAAACCCCGCCTTGCGGGCGGGGCATATGTGCTTTTTTCGGTTCAGTGCCCGAGCTTGTGACGTATCCCGTTTACAAGCTCGTCGAGATCGGCATCGTCCGCCTTCGGGAAAACTATGCTTTCGCCGGCGGCGGGCTTTAGGGTGACGATCTTATACCCGGAAACGCCGCCGAAGCCTTCCGGTTCGCGCGCGGAAACGCTTTCGATATCCGAAAAGGGAATGCAGGCGCGGACATCATCGTGCCGGTCTTCGGTAAGCCCGTATGTGCTGCAAAGCAGGATCACATGGTCATCCGTGAGCACGAACGAGCATACGGAAAAGCGCGAGCTGCGGAGCCTGCCGTCGCCGCATTTGCGGAACAGAACTCCGGTGTCGAGCAGATAGCATTCGGAGGTCTTTACCGAGTTTTCTTCGATAAACACGTTGTGCTTGCCGAACGCTTCGTCGGTGCCGATGCTTTCGGCAAAGGCGCGGAAATCCGCACGGTGGCTTTCGATAAGCGAAGCCGTGCCCGCATCGAACGCTTTGTCGCTTACCGATATCCCGGAAAGGATAAAGCCCGCGGCGCAAAGCAGAAAGGCGAGCGCCGCGCCGATGATGTAGGCGGTGTAGGAGTGCGTGAAATAGGCTATGACCGCACCTGCCGCGGCGATGACGAAGCAGGCCACCGAAGCGGTGGAAAGGTACGGCTTTGTGAAATAGCGCAGATTTTTGCTGTAATCCATGGTGTTCCCCTCCTTATTTTGTGGTTATATTGTAGCATTCCGCTGCCGAGCGTGTCAATGTATTTTTCGGGGAATCGATTCAACTGTTTGTTGAATCGCGCAACCGGGCGCAGTGTTTACCGTTCCGAAATAATTTTTTGCATAATTATTCGTTGAGTTTTTTTGACGAAAGTGTATAATCAACAATGTAAGGAAAACTTGAATTGCAATTACGGGAGAATTATTATGAAAGTTATTGTTTGCCTCGACGATACGCTCGGGCTTTGCCTGAACGGCAGGCGGCTCTCGCAGGATAGGGCGATAATCCGCGATATATGCAAGGATATTGCCGAATCCGGCGAAAGGCTCTTTATTTCCAGGCATTCCGTCCCGGTATTCCGCGGCAACGGCGCGCGCGCCGTTGTGCTTCCGGATCCGCTTGCAGCCGCTTCCGAATGCGACGGCACCTGTTTTATCGAATTCGATCCGCTCGACCGTTATTTCGAAAAGATCGACAGGGTCACCGTTTACCGCTGGAACCGCGTGTATCCCTCCGATCTCAAAATAGCGTTCGATCCGGCGCTTGAATTCCCGAACGTCACCGTGACGGAATTCCCCGGAGATTCCCACGACATAATCACAAAAGAAGTAAGATATAAATGAAGCGTTTTGCCGCCGCGCTGATCGCGCTGCTGCTGGTATTTGCCGTTTCCTGCACACGCTCGGACACGGCTTCGGGCAGCGGTGCGGCAATATCGCGGTACGAAAGCGAAAGCTCCTGTTATACCTCCTGCGCCGTATCGGAATTCGAATATTCGCTTTTGCCCGAATATTCGGGCGAGGCATGGGTCGCGGTGAACGGCAACACACCGTTTTTCACCGCTGCCGAGCTTAACACCGATGTGTATGAGGATTATTCCGTGCTCGATTATCTCGGGCGGTGCGGTGCCGCCGCGGCTTGCATAGACAAAAGCCTTATGCCCGATTCCGCGCGGGAACCGATCGGCTCCGTAAAGCCCACCGCATGGCACGGCGATAAATACGATTTCATCGACGGCGGCAATCTTTATAACCGCTGCCACCTTATCGGCTTCCAGCTCACGGGCGAAAACGCCAACGAAAATAACCTTATCACCGGCACGAGATACCTGAATATCAAAGGTATGCTCCCTTTCGAAAACATGGTCGCCGACTATATCAAGGCGACGGGCAACCCGGTTCTTTACCGTGCGACACCGGTCTTTCTCGGCACGGAGCTGCTTGCACGCGGCGTTCTGCTGGAGGGTATGTCCGTGTATGACAACGGCGGCGATATCTGCTTTTGCGCTTTCTGCTATAATGTCCAGCCGGGCGTGAAGCTCGATTATTCCGACGGGAGCAATTCGCTCGACACCTCCGACACCGGCACCGAAATGGATTTTGTTCTGAATAAAAAGAGCAAAAAATACCACCTTCCCGGCTGCAAAAGCGTTGCGGATATTTCAAAGGGCAACCGTATCGACTACCGCGGCACGCGTGGTGAGCTTGCCTCCATGGGGTATTCGCCCTGCGGCATCTGCGGTAAGCAATAACACCGTATATCATATCAAAAAAGCACGCCCGCGAGCGTGCTTTTTGTTTTACTTCCTGTCAGACCGTACCGGAAACGGTGAGCGTTGCCGTGCCGGGGGTGGTGGTCCAGAGCCCGGTTGCGGCGTTCTGCGTGTAGGTCGCGGCGGGAACGGTTATCTTCCCGGCGACGGGGGCCCAGGAAGCACTC
>USHI01000045.1 GCA_900554405.1 uncultured Eubacteriales bacterium
CTCCCCGGCTGTTATCTCCATAGGAGCGCGCTCAACGATGTAGCCCGCGTGGAAGGAAGAACCTTTATCTGCTGCAAAAAAGAGGAGGACGCCGGACCTACCAACAACTGGATGGAACCTCAGGCTGCCTATAAGAAACTCACGGAGATCTTCACGGGCGCGATGAAGGGGCGCACGATGTACGTTATTCCCTACTCTATGGGAGCAATCGGAAGCCCGTTCTCCAAAATCGGTATCGAAATCACCGACAGCATCTACGTCGTTCTTTCGATGAACATTATGACGCGTATAGGCAACGCCGTGCTCGACGAGCTGGGCGACGGCGATTTCGTAAAGGGCTTCCATTCCAAAGCCGAACTCGACGAAGAAAAACGCTATATCTGCCACTTCCCCGAGGACAACGCGATATGGTCGGTCAACTCCGGTTACGGCGGAAACGTTCTTCTCGGAAAGAAATGCTTCGCTCTGAGAATAGCCTCCTATCTCGCGCGTAAGGAAGGCTGGCTTGCCGAGCATATGCTTATACTCGGACTTACGAAGCCCGACGGTATCACGCGTTATATTGCGGCAGCATTCCCATCCGCCTGCGGAAAAACCAATCTCGCGATGCTTATCCCGCCCGAAGAATACCGCAGAAAGGGTTACAGAATCGAAACGGTCGGCGACGATATCGCCTGGATAAGGCCCGGAAAGGACGGAGGCTTCTACGCCGTCAATCCCGAGAACGGCTTTTTCGGCGTCGCTCCCGGCACGAGTATGAAATCCAATCCCAACGCTCTTCTCTCGACGAAGAAGAACAGTATCTTCACCAACGTCGTTTTAAATACCGACAACGACACCGTCTGGTGGGAAGGAATGGATAAGAATCCGCCCGAACACGCGATAAACTGGAAGGGCGAAAAATGGAATTACCGCGACGGAACGAAAGGCGCTCACCCCAACAGCAGATTCACCGCTCCCGCAATCAACTGTCCCTGTATCTCCGATAAATTCGAAGATCCCGACGGAGTCAGGCTTTCGGCAATTATCTTCGGCGGCCGCCGCGCAAAGTGCGCTCCGCTGGTTTACCAGTCCAAGAACTGGGTCAACGGCGTGTTCGTAGGCTCCACAATGGCTTCCGAAACGACTGCCGCAGCCGCGGGCGCTGTCGGCGTTGTCCGCCGCGATCCTATGGCTATGCTTCCGTTCTGCGGCTACAACATGGGCGATTACTTCGCACACTGGCTCGAAATGGGCGAAAAGCTCGGCGACAAAGCACCGAAGATATTCAATGTCAACTGGTTCCGTACCGATGACGAAGGCAACTTCGTATGGCCGGGCTTCGGCGACAATATGCGTGTTCTCAACTGGATCATCGATCGCTGCGAGGGCAAGGCTGATGCCACCGAAACCGCTATCGGTTATGTTCCGAAGCCCGAGGATATCGACCTCACCGATCTCGACATGGATATCGAAACGCTCAGATCCATACTCAAGGTCGACAAGGACGTCTGGACAAAGGAAGCAGCCGAGATCGAAGAACACTATAAGAAGTTCGGCGACAAGCTGCCGAAGGCTCTCCGCGAACAGCTTGAAAATCTCAAAGCAGCGCTTAAATAAATTTTTCCCGTTTGTAATGACGGCAGGGGCAAAACGCTTCTGCCGTCTTGCTTTTGCGACTTTTGCGGCGGCATTTATGCAATGCAGACAAAGTATATCGATAATTGCAATACCGATATGTAAAAACGGCAATTGCGCTTGCAAAAAAAAGATGCTATAATGTGGCGAAGTCAAAATATGATATTATATGGTGAAAAAGGAGCTATCTGCTCGAAACTCCACTTTTTCACACGGCAGAGGATCACAACACTGTCGGGAAAGGAAATCATGAACAAAGTATCCATTATCGGCACCGGAAGCGTCGGCTCCACGATCGCTTATACGCTTACTGTCATGGGTCTCGCATCCGAGATCGTCATGATAGACATCAACAACGAAAAGGCTCTCGGCGAAGCGCTTGACATCCGCCAGGGTACGCCCTTCTGCGGCGCCTGCTCGGTATACGCCGGCGATTACCGCGATGCGGCCGGCTCGGATATCGTCATACTCACATCCGGTATCGCAAGAAAGCCCGGCCAGACCAGGCTCGAGCTTGCACAGACGAATGTCAATATCACCAAGATGATCATTCCCGAGATCACGAAGTATGCGCCCGATGCGTTCTACATCATCGTGAGCAACCCCGTCGATATACTCACATATGTTTTCCATAAATATTCCGGGCTCCCCGAAAACCATATTATCGGTTCGGGCACCATCCTCGATACCGCGCGTCTCCGCGCAAGGCTTTCCGAATATTATAACATCAACCAGGGCAACGTTCACGCCTATGTGTTCGGCGAACACGGCGATTCTTCCTTTATCCCGTGGTCTGTTGCCAATATTTCCAATGTGCCCATTGCCGAATGCCAGAGCCTCATCACCACGCCCGGGATCGAAAACCCCGTGCTTGATCTTGACGAAGTCGAACAGTATGTCAAAAAGTCCGGCGGCAGAGTCATTGCGCGCAAGGGCGCTACCTTCTATGCCGTTTCGGTATCCGTCTGCCATATCTGCAAGTGCATACTCAGCGGCATAGACACCACAATGACCGTCTCCACCATGATGCACGGCGAATACGGGATCGACGATGTCTGCCTCAGCACGCTCAATATCGTAGGCAACGGCGTCCGCTCCAAGGTCAACCTCAAGCTCACCGATGAAGAAGTAGGCAAGCTCCGTCACAGCGCCGATACGCTGAAAAAAGTCATTGCCGATATCGACCTTTGATCCTTTGGGGGTGAAATAAGATGGAATACCGCATAGAGCACGATTCCATGGGCGAGGTAAAGGTCCCCGCCGACAGGCTTTGGGCAGCGCAGACAGAGCGCAGCCACGAAAACTTCCGTATTGGTGTCGGGATCGAGACCATGCCGCGCGAGATCACTCACGCCTTCGGCATACTCAAAAAGGCGGCGGCGCTTGCCAATGCCGAGCTTAAACCCGAAAAGATGACGCAGGAAAAGCTTTCCGTTATATGCAAGGCCTGCGACGAGGTCATTTCAGGCGAGCTTAACGAGCATTTTCCGCTTGTCGTATGGCAGACCGGCTCCGGTACGCAATCCAATATGAACGCAAACGAGGTGATTGCCAACCGCGCAAACCTGCTTGCGGGGAAGAAGCTTTGCCACCCGAACGATGATATCAACATGAGCCAGTCCTCCAACGACACCTTCCCGACGGCAATGCACATTTCCGCCGTGACCGCTGTCGAGGATAAGCTTATACCCGCCATAAAGGAGCTTATCGCGACATTCAAACGGCTCGAAGCCGAAAACGAAGGTATTGTCAAATCCGGCAGAACTCACCTTCAGGATGCAACGCCCATTAAATTCAGCCAGGAAATATCCGGTTGGCGTTCCAGCTTGGAGCGAGATGTCGAGCTTCTGAAGCTTTCGCTCCGCCCGCTTTATGAGCTTGCTCTCGGCGGTACGGCCGTCGGCACCGGGCTCAATGCACCCAAGGGCTTTTCGGAGCTTGTCGCCGCAAAGGTCGCTTCTCTTACCGGCAAGCCGTTTGTCACGGCAGCAAACAAATTCCACGCGCTCACCTCGAAGGACGAGCTTGTCTTTGCCCACGGCGCGATAAAAGCGACGGCGTGCGACATGATGAAAATAGCCAACGATATCCGCTGGCTCGCAAGCGGCCCGCGTGACGGGCTCGGCGAAATTCATATTCCCGAAAACGAACCCGGCTCCTCCATTATGCCCGGCAAGGTGAACCCCACGCAGTGCGAGGCTGTCACAATGGTCGCGGTGCAGGTCATGGGCAATGATGTTGCCGTAGGAATGGCTGCATCGCAGGGCAATTTCGAACTGAATGTCTTTATGCCTGTCGCGGCATATAATTTCCTTCAATCCGCAAGACTGCTTGCCGAAGCGATAGTTTCCTTTAATAAGAATTGCGCATCCGGCATTACGGCAAACCGTGAAAAGATGTATCACAATCTGCACAATTCGCTCATGCTTGTTACGGCGCTCAATCCGTATATCGGGTATGAAAATGCGGCAAAAACGGCAAAGCTTGCATATAAAGAAAACATTTCGTTGAAGGAAGCCTGTGTGAAGCTCGGTTTTCTCACTCCGGAACGGTTCGATGAGGTGTTCCACCCCGAACAGATGGTGTGACAGCCCCTGCATAGAGCTTGTAAAGGACGGTTATTTTGAATGAAAGTCAGTTATTTTCCCGGATGTACGCTTCGCAACAAAGCACGCGAGCTTGACAGATATGCCCGCGAAAGCGCTTTGAAGCTCGGGGTAGAGCTGTGCGAGATAAAAAACTGGCAGTGCTGCGGCGGTGTTTATGTCACCGCCGGGGATGAGATCGCGACAAAGCTTTCGAGCGTGCGTGCTCTTGCCGCCGCAAGAGCGGAGGGAATGCCGCTCGTTACGGTCTGTTCCGCCTGCCACAATGTTATAAAGCAAACAAACAACGCGATGCGCGGCGATGCGGATTTTGCCGAAAGGGTGAACCGTTATATGGCGCAGGACAAAAACGCGCTTCCGCCTTACCACGGCGAAACGGAGGTCATGCATTACCTCGAGTTGCTGCGCGACGTTATCGGGTTCGATAAGGTCGCACAGGCGGTCAGCAGGCCGCTTGCGGGCAAAAAGGTTGCCGCTTATTACGGCTGCCTGCTGCTGCGCCCGGGCAAGGTCATGCAGATGGACGATCCCGAAAATCCCCGCATAATGGAGGATCTTATCCGCGCGTTGGGCGGTGAACCGGTCGTTTACCCGGCACGCAACGAATGCTGCGGCGGTTATATCGCGCTTGAGGACGGGGCGGAGGCAAAGAAGCGCTCGGAAGCCGTCTGGAAAAGCGCTGCGGCGCACGGCGCGGATGTTATCGTGACCGCCTGCCCGCTTTGCAGGTATAATCTTGTCAGGAACGAAAGCGCGGTGCCGGTCGTGTATTTCACGGAAATGCTCGCTTCGGCGCTCGGAATAACGGAGGAATGATATGGAAAACAAATCCGAGCTTCTTAAGGAACAGATACTTCGGATCAGCGGCGTGAATCCGCTGAAATGTATGCGTTGCGGGAAGTGCTCCGCCACCTGCCCTTCTTATGAGGAAATGGAGTATCATCCGCATCAGTTTGTATACATGGTCGAAATAGGGGATATAGAAACACTCATGAAATCGCCCTCTGTGTATAAGTGCCTTTCCTGCTTTGCCTGCGTGGAGCGCTGCCCGCGCGGTGTCGAACCCGCAAAGATCATCGAAGCCGTTCGGCTTGCGGTGATACGCGAAAAGGGCGCAAATCACCTTACCGCGAACGATATTCCCGCGCTGCTCGATGACGATATGCCCCAGCAGGCGATCGTCAGCGCAATGCGCAAATATACCAAGTAAATCGGGAGGAAAGCAATGCAGAAAATCGGAGTTTTTGTGTGCCATTGCGGCACGAATATTGCCGGAACCGTCGATGTGAAGGCGGTCGCCGAAGCGCTCGGACACGAACCGGGCGTGGCATTTTCCACCGACTATACTTATATGTGCTCCCAGTCGGGGCAGAACATGATAATAGAATCGGTACATAAGTACGGGCTTACCGGTATTGTTGTCTGCTCCTGCTCACCGCGTATGCATGAGGCGACATTCCGCAAAACGGCGGCTGCCGCGGGCATAAACCCCTATATGGTGGAAATCGCCAACATACGCGAACAGTGCTCCTGGGTGCATAAGGATATGCCTACGGGCACCGAAAAGGCGATAATCCTTGCAAAGGCGGCTGTCGCGAAGGTCAGCCTGAATTCGCCGCTTACCCCCGGTGAAACGCCCGTGACAAAGCGTGCGCTCGTTATCGGCGGCGGTATCGCCGGTATTCAGACGGCGCTTGATATCGCGGATGCCGGATTCCCGGTGGACATTGTGGAAACAAAGCCCACGATCGGCGGCAAAATGGCACAGCTCGATAAAACCTTCCCGACACTCGACTGTGCAGCCTGCATACTTACGCCGAAGATGGTGGAAGTCGCCCAGAATGACAAAATACGCATATTCTCATATTCCGAGGTAACGGATGTAAAGGGCTTTGTCGGTAATTTCGATGTTACGATAAAGCGCAAGGCAAGGTATGTCAGGGAGGATGTCTGCACCGGCTGCGGTCTGTGCACCGAAAAATGCCCCCAGAAGAAGATTCCGAACGAATTCAACCTCGGGATGGATAATCGCCGCGCCATATACATCCCGTTTGCGCAGGCGGTTCCGAAGGTCGCGACGATTGATCCGGAACACTGCATGATGCTCAAAACAGGGAAGTGCGGAGTTTGCTCCAAGGTCTGCGCCGCCGGCGCGATAGATTACAATGCAAAGGATGAATTTATCGAAGAAAAGTACGGCGCTATCGTCGCGGCTACGGGCTTCAACCCGATCTCCATGGAGAAATTCGATGAATTCGCTTATTCCCAGTCGAAGGATGTCATAACCTCGCTCGAGCTCGAACGTCTGATGAATGCCGCGGGCCCGACAGGCGGTACACTTCTGCGCCCCTCCGACGGAACACACCCCAAAACGATCGTTTTCGTGCAGTGCGTCGGCTCCCGCTGCAAGGATTGCGCGGGGAAGGGCAAGGAATATTGCTCGAAGATATGCTGTATGTACACGGCAAAACACGCAATGCTTATCCGCGATAAATATCCGGATACCGAGGTCTATGTATTCTATATAGACGTTCGTACCCCCGGCAAGAATTTCGATGAATTCTATCGCCGCGCGGTAGAGGAATACGGTGTCCATTATATCAAGGGCATGGTGGGCAAGGTGTCGCCGGAAAACGGCAGGCTCATGGTTCAGGGCTCCGATCTGATATACGGCCACCAGCTCCATATCGATGCGGACATGGTCGTGCTTGCCGCCGCAATTGAACCGGATAAATCCGCCCGCTCCATCGCGACAATGCTCACCGCAAGCATGGATACGAACGATTTCTTCACCGAAGCTCATCCGAAGCTGCGCCCCGTGGAAAGCCCCACGGCGGGTGTGTATCTTTCCGGCACCTGCCAGGGCCCGAAGGATATTCCGGAAACGGTCTCGCAGGCGGCCGCAAAGGTTATCGGTCTGCTCTGCAAGGATAAACTCGTGGGCAACCCCTGTGTCGCACATTCGGACGAAATGATGTGCAACGGCTGTTCCACCTGTGCGAATGTCTGCCCCTACGGAGCTATCACATATATCGATAAGGAATTCAGAATGCCCGACAGAACGACAAAGATCAGGCGTGTCGCTTCGGTCAACGAAGCGGTCTGCCAGGGCTGCGGTGCCTGCACCGTTGCCTGTATGTCCGGCGCAATGGATCTTAAAGGCTTCCTGAACAAACAGATCTCGGCGGAGGTTGATGCGATATGCAAGTAAACGAATATAAACCGCTTATTGTTGCCTTCTGCTGCAACTGGTGCTCCTATGCGGGCGCCGATCTTGCCGGCAACAATCGCCTGAACTACCCTGCGGATGTAAAGATAATCCGCGTTCCCTGCTCGTGCAGGGTCAACCCGATGTTTATCCTGCGCGCCTTTCAGCGCGGCGCGGACGGCGTTATAATCTGCGGCTGCCACCCCGGCGACTGCCATTATACCTCCGGCAACTATCACACCCGCCGCCGCATGGCGCTGCTCTTCTCCATGCTCGATTATCTCGGGATAGAAAGAGAACGCACCCGTGTGGAATGGGTCAGCGCAGCCGAAGGCGCAAAATTCGCCGCGACGATGAACGATTTCGCCGCCAAGGTGGCTTCTCTCGGCGAAAACAAGAGATTGGAGGATCTGAGATGCAGGAAATAACCCGTGAAGCTCTTGCGGAAAGGGCTTGCGCTCTTATCGCCGACGGCAAGGTCGACCGTGTACTCGGCTGGCGTGCGGGCGAATTCGATTACGATGCCATCCCCGCAACCTTCCTTTCCGCAGATGAACTGCGTTCCGAGTTTATCTGGAACGACTTCTGCGGTGCCAATCTTTCCAAATATCTCATCAAAGCAACTGCAAAGACAGAATCCAGGGTGCTTGTGTTCCTCAAGCCCTGCGATACATACAGCTTCAATCAGCTTCTGACCGAGCACCGGTTCGACCGCGAAAAGGTTTATGCTATCGGTGTCCCGTGCGAAGGAATGCTCGATGTTTCGAAGGTAAGAGGAATCGCCGACGGTATATCCAAAGTATCGGACAACGGCAAGGAAGTCGTTGTCGAAACGCTTTACGACGGCACCGTTACCGCGCCGCGCGGCGAAATGCTTCCCGACAGATGCAAAAACTGCAAATCCAAAAAGCACGTCGCCTTTGATGAGCTGCTCGGCACCGATGGCAAGGTGCTTGAAAATCACCGCTTTGATGAGGTGGAAGCGCTCGAAAAAATGACACCGGACGAACGCTTTGCGTTCTGGCAGGGCGAACTTTCGCGCTGCATAAGATGCAATGCCTGCAGGGATGTCTGCCCGGCATGTACCTGCGAAAAGTGTGTGTTTGATAACCCGGAATCGGGTGTTGCCAACAAGGCTGCCGCAAATTCGTTCGAGGAAAAGATGTTCCACATTATCCGCGCATTCCATGTCGCAGGCAGATGTACCGATTGCGGTGAATGCTCCCGCGTTTGCCCGCAGCATATCCCGCTCCACCTTCTCAACCGCAAGTTCATAAAGGATATCGATACGTTCTACGGCGAATACCAGGCCGGCAGCGAGGTAGGAAGCCGCGCGCCGACAGTGGATTTCACGAAGGATGATATCGAACCCGCACGGGCTGTCGAAAGGAGTGGCGAAAATGCGTAGTATCGCTCTCGAAAAACTGGATATTCTTTTCGGTACAATTGCCTCCGAAAAGAACCTTTATATTCCCGTCGATCACAAATCCGGCGCGGTGTACGAAAAATGGGATATCGGTAAAAAGCTTTCCGGTTCGCTCAATACCTCCCGCAGCGCAAAGGATTTCTTCTTCCCGCAGACGGAAAACCTTATGGATTTCAGGGTTTCGGGTAAGAATATCGAAATTGTCGACACTCGGAGCGAAACGGAGGATTTCGTGATCTTCGGCGTGCGCGCCTGCGATGTTCGAAGCTTTGACGTGCTCGACAGAGTCTTTCTTGCCGAGCCGGTCGATACCTATTACAAAAACCGCCGCGAACACGGTTTAATAATGTCACTTGCCTGCGCAAAGCCGGAAGAAACCTGCTTCTGCGGCACGTTCGGCATAGACCCCGCCGAGCCGGCAGGGGATATAGCCTGCTGCATCGCCGGCGGCAATCTTCTGCTCGATGCGAGAACCGAAAAGGGAAGCGAGCTTCTTTCGAAACTGGACGCCATTACTGAAAATGCCGATGAGGCAGCCGCAAAGCAGCAAAAGGAGCTTAGAATGAACGGCCTTACAAGCACAGAAAAGGCATCACTTCTTTTGATTGACGCAGAAGGCGGAAATGTCGTGTCAGGATTGGAGTACAAAAAAGATGGCAGTCTGTCTTCACGCGCACTTGTAGCAAATGCAGATCAGATGCATGAGCTTGGTCACTTTGCCAGAAAAAAAGCACTTGATCTGGCACGAGATATTTACGGAGGAAAGATTGACGCTTATCCGTATGAATATAAGAAGATGAATCCGTGTGAATACTGCGAGTACGGTTCTGTCTGCGGCTTTGAACTGCAGCTAGAGGGATGTCATTACCGCAGACTTTCTGCGCTAGACAAGGACGAGGTATGGCAGGAAATTGCGCGAGAGGAAAATAAGCAGACAGATAAAGAGGAGAGGGAAGATGGCTGACAATATGACATGGACAAGTGAACAAAAGCAGGTCATTGACCTGCGAGACAGAAGCCTTCTT
>USHI01000046.1 GCA_900554405.1 uncultured Eubacteriales bacterium
TTGCCGAATACCCCCCCCGCCGCCCCCGATGCGCCCGCCGACAATGACGGCGTGACCGTCCATATATTTTGTGGTGGAAAGAACGACTATATCCGCACCGTGGTCGATCGGGCGGCAAAGCACGCCCGTGGCAAAGGTGTTGTCGATAATAAGCGGGATCCCCGCCCCGTGCGCGATGGCGGCGAAACGGGAAATATCGAATACCTTCAAAGCCGGATTTGCGATGGTTTCGCCGAAGATAAGCTTTGTTTCGGGGCGTATGAGCGCTTTTATTTCCTCATCCGGCATATCCGGATCGAAGAAATCGCAGATAACGCCGAAGCGGCGAAGGGTGACACCGAAAAGGTTTATGGTTCCGCCGTATACCTTGGAGGAGACAAGTATCCTGTCACCCGCGGAAACGATGTTCGCAACCGAAAGCAGCGTTGCCGACTGCCCGGAAACGGTGCAGAGCGCGGCGACACCGTTTTCGATATCGGCGATCTTTTTTTCCACAAGCTCAACCGTGGGGTTGGAAATGCGGGAATACATATGCCCTTCGGCGGTCAGATCGAAAAGCTTGCCGATCTGTTCCGGCGAGGAATAGGCATATGTGGTGGATTGATATATCGGCAATGCGAGAGGTTCGCCGTTGCCCGGCTTATATCCGGAACGGATACATTTGGTTGCCTGCGAGATGTTTTTCTTCATGTTCGGGGGATTCTCCGGTATATTTATTCGTATCTGCCGTCATACGCGCGCAGCTTGCTCACGGCGCTTTCCCAGCTTCCGGGGTAGCTTATATCGTAGCGCTGCGCATAATCGTTATAGGCGAATATGGTGTCTATATGCTCGGCGACGGCTGTCGTCGAAAGGTTGGTCGAGTACGCAGCCTGAACAATTTTGCCCATGGCTTCGTTCGTGCGGACGGAGGGTTCGGTATAAAGCTTTTCAAACAGCGAACGGCATATCTGGTTGTAATAGGCGTTGTATTCGCTTCCGTCGTTGTTCGGGTTGTATTCGAGCAGCCATTCGAGCTTTTTCTTTTCGCCCAGCGTTTCGTTCAGCAGAACCCTGCCGTCGGCATCGTTGGTTATTTCCAGGTAATAATCCTCGTGGTCCTCTATGGTATCGTCCGGGGTGAACTCATAATCCTCATAGATCGGGTTCACAAAGCGGAGCGTTTCGCCTTCCTTCAATGTGATGGATGCACCTGGGATCACGGAGGCGACCGCGGCTATGCTTTCGCGGTCGAACCGCAGGCAATAATCGACGTCGATGCCCGTCATCGCCGTTACAAGCGCACAGACGGAATCGTTGTCCATATCGCGTATGCAGTCGCCGAACGGCACGGACACGCCGGCGGAGTTCAGCACCTTCGAGGTGACGGGGATCGAGCAGCGGATATATCTTTCGGTTTTTGCGTTTGCATCGATGAACGTGCAGATAAGCGCGCTGCCTTTATAATCGATGCTCATCACCACGGCGGTGAAAATATCGCCGTTTTCGTTTACGATCCCGCTTGTGTCGGGAACCGGCGCGGAGGAATCATCCACGCGGGAGGTATCGCCGGAAGACCCGGATTCCTCCGCCGGGGCGGAGCTTTCGTCATCGGCGAACCATTCGTCCACGACTCCCTTCAGCCCGGGGTATATCCAGCGGTATCCGACAAAGGCGAAGACCAGTATCAAAACAAAAAAGGTTATAAGAAAGTTTCTGAGTGCGGTTGTCAAAAAATCATCTCCCGTATACATTTATAGGGGGCACCGACACACGCATGGCGGCGCTGCCGGTTCGTTTATTATACAACGCATTCTACCGTTTGTCAACTTTCGCTTTTGTTATATTTCCTTTGCGGGTTTTCTTTTGCCATGCTTGACAAATTGCCCGCCCCATAATATAATTATTTTATTGAAATTCAACGAGGGGAATCGTTTTATGAAAAAAGCATTCATTATAATTCTGGCAGCCGTAATGCTGCTGCCGCTGATGTTTTCCTGCGGGAATGACGGGGATATCAGTATTTCCGACTCTTCCGCGGACAGCACCGCGAGCCAAAACAGCGATCCTGACGTTCCCGTAAAGGACATGGGAGGGCGCGAATTCCGCGTTCTCTGCCCGGATTTTGGCGCAGGCTCGAATTCCATACTCGGCTACACCGGCGAGGTGCTTTACAGCGAAGAAAACCCGGATTCGGTCGACGAGGCAAAGAAAGCCGTTATCGAACGCGTGCAGAACGATTACAACTGCAAAATAGACGGCATCGTCGACAGCGCCACCCCGGTATTTCAGACGGTGCGCAACCAGGTCAGCTCCGGAAATATCGAATACGACATAGTTTTCGATTCCACCGGCAATGCCGCCGTGCTCGCGCTCGAGCACAACCTTTACGACCTCAATGATATCTCCACCATTGATCTTTCCGCCTCCTGGTGGGATCAGAACGCCGTGAACGACCTTGCGCTCGGCGGGCATCTTTATTTTGTCATGGGCGATATAAACACCTATGACAACCAGGGCACCTGGTGCATGATATTCAACAAGGATCTCAAACGCAAGCTCGGTATATCCGAGGATTTCTACGCCCTGGCACGCGACGGCAAATGGGATTTCGACACCTTTGCGGAGATCTGCCGCCGCGACGGTATCAGCCGCGATCTTAACAGCGACGGAGTAATGGACGAAAAAGACCAGTGGGCCTTCGGCACCGAAACCTATAATATTTACGTTCATTATATAAGCGCAGGCAAAAAGATAGCCCTGCCGGACGGCGACGGTATACCCTATCTGACAATGAACACCGATATGACGGCGACTGCAAACATACTCACCCATGTGCTCGATTTCTATAACGAAAAGGAGACCGTCATGGTCGCCAATCACGAGCCTTATACGAACAAGGGCTTTTCCAATGTCTGGGAAGCGACGGTGCACAAGGCATTCCTCGAAGGGCGCGAGCTGTTTTACATGTGCGGGCTCATCAATATTGCCTCCTTCCGCAAGATGGACGACGAATTCGGCATACTTCCCGTTCCGAAATACGATCCCGCGCAGGACAGATACTACCACACCGTTTCCGTGGGCAATTCCTCCGCAATGTTTATTCCCTACGGCGTGAAGGATGTTGAGGATGTCGGCCTGATCGTAAGCGCGCTTTCCAAGGAATCAAAGGCGCTTGTCACACCGGCTTATATGGATGTTCAGCTCAAATACCGCGATGCCAAGGATGAAGAATCGGCTGAAATGCTGGATATAATATTCAATTCCCGCACCTTCGATCTCGGCTCCGTATACAATTGGGGCTATATAATCACCGCATATACCTCCATGGATAAAAACATTGCCTCCCGTTTCGAAGCCATTGCAAGCTCCGCGCAGGCGAAACTCGACGAAGCCATCAAGGACATAACCTAAACGGCATCATGCAAAGCGGCGTGAATAACGGCCGCCGAATCAGATACCGCGGAGCAGCAAAAACCGAATAAAAAGCCGAAGACGGCAACCCTAAATCACAGGTCGCCGTCTTTTTTGTTTTATGCGCGGAGCCTTGTAAAAAACATTTGCGAAACGCGCCGATTATCACCCTGTTTTTCGCAGAGCTCGGTATTCTGCGAAAATATCGCAAAACGTGAGTCACATTTGTTAAAAGTCCGCGGATTTCAGCTTTTCCATATTGGAACGTTTGCGCTCCACGGAGGATTGTACCATACTTAATATAATATAGGTAGATTCCCGCACACCGTTCCTGCAGGATAAGAGCCATTCATCGCAGCAGCGCCCAAAATCGGTGCGCGCCTCCGCACTCCTCTCGGCAGGCCGTGCACGCTCACGCCGCCAAGTGCGAAACGGCTTGCGGACACGGTGATTTTTTCTTGAAACAACTTGATTTTTCAGCATTTTTTCCTCCGGTTCGCTAATATGTATTTTTGTATTTTAGCAAAACACTTTCGGACTGCAAACGCGGTGCCGACGGTTCATACATATGCTATAGTCTTTCGGGCGCATTTTGTGACAAGCTTGCTCCCTGCTCATCTGATAAACCCAATAAATTTCGCACAATTATATCATTATCTATTGACTTTTGTTGTTTGATATGTTACAATTCACTCGGTGCTTTAGATTATCATTTTCGCAGAATGCCGAACTCTGCGAAAAGCCGCGGCGGCAGAATAGCTTTGCACGCTGCCGTTTTACAAGCGGAAAATTCTTTTTGAAAGACAAGAAAGGCGGGGCAACATGGAGCAAAACAATCGTTCAAAAGCAACAAAGACGGCAATAATCATATTGGCTATCCTTCTGTGCCTGAGCCTCGCGGCTCTGGGCGCAACACTTATTCACAACCGCAAATCGGGCGACGATCACGCGACGGTCACCGTTCCGGATAACATTATAACAGCTTCCGGCGCGGAAAGCAGCCTGTCTTCGGCAGAACCCGAATCCTCCGCAGAACCCGAATCCTCCGCAGAAACCGGAACCTCGGCAGAACCCGAATCTTCTGCCGCGGCGGAATCCTCCGCGGAAACGGAAGCCTCCGCAGAGCCTTCCTCGGCAGCCACGGTATCGCTCCCGGCGATCTCCGGATCTTCCGACAACTCCGGCACAAAAACAGCCGCTTCGATCGAGCTTGCAAAGGGCAAGGATGAGGACAACATCCCCTTCAATGCGGAAAATATGTTCCCCGGCGATAGGATAACACAATATTACCGGGTGCGTGTGCACTACAACGGAAAGGTCACCGTCCGCTTCCATGCGGAGGTACGCAAGGGTTACGAAAAGCTCGCAGAGGTGCTGAAAGTCCGTGTGACTCTGCTTTCGACCGGCGAAACGCTTTATGACGGGCTGATTGGCGAGATGCCCGAAAGCCTTGATTACAAAAACGAATCCAAGGCAAAAACGCAGGAGGACCTTTATTACGAGATCACACCCTACCTTGAAACGAATGTCGGCAACGAATACCAAAATAAGGATCTGACCGCCGATTTCAAATGGTGGGTGGAGGGCGATCTCATACCGCCTCCCCAGACAGGCGACGATTCCTCCACGACGGTATGGGTGCTTGTCGCCGCGGGGGCGGCTGTCGTTCTTTTGCTTTTGATTTTCGCCCGGGGGCGCAAAAACAAAAAGGGGGATGATCTCAATGACTGAATCCCGGACCGCGAAAAAGATCACCGGCGGAATAATCACCATCATCATTCTTTCCGTATGCCTTATCGTAACGACCGCCGCGCTTGTTTATTCCTCCGTTGCGGTGGAAAACAACTATTTCCGCACCGGCGAAGTAAAGCTCAATCTGAACGACGGCGAGCCGATTATCAGCGAGCATGAATTCCTGTTCGAGCCGGGCATGACGGTAAAAAAGGATTTCTTTATCCGAAACGAAAGCACATGGGATGTTTACTACCGGATATACTTTGACAACATTTCCGGCGGGCTTGCGGATGTGCTTGATGTCACGATCAAAAACGGCGAAACGGTGCTTTATTCCGGAAAGCCGAGTGAGCTTGTGCGCAGCAGCGTACCCGCCGCGGAGGACATACTTGCCGTCGGCGAGCGCCGCGAGCTGACGGTGTACTTCTACTTCCCGAAGGAAGCGGGCAACGAAGCGCAAATCTCGGATTTCGAATTCACCGTCTGCGCCGAAGCGACCCAGACAAAGAACAATCCCGACAAGAAATTCGATTAAATTCTGTTTTTGGTGGTTTGTATGAAAGCACTTGCGATTATCAGGAATATTGCGGCATGGCTCATTGTCGCGCTTGCCGTGTTCATGATGGTGTTCACCGTCGTTTCGGTCTCCACGTTCGACAATGCCGACCGCAGCATATTCGGCTATAAGGCATTCATCGTGCTTTCGGATTCGATGAGCAAAACCGATTTTGATGCGGGCGACCTGGTTTTTGCCAAGGAGGTAGACCCGCAGACACTGCGCGAGGGCGATATAATCGCCTACACCTCGCAAAACAGCGAAAACTTCGGCAAAACCGTCACCCACAAGATCCGCTCGAAAACGACCGATGCAAACGGCAACCCCGGATTTATCACCTACGGCACTACTACCGACACGGACGATGCCACCATTGTTACCTACCCGTACATTATCGGCAAGTACAGCGGTCATATACCGAAGCTCGGCACATTCTTCCGTTTTCTTAAAACCACACAGGGCTACATCGTCTGCATACTTATCCCCTTCCTTGCGCTGATATTGCTCGAAGGCATTCGCTGCGTGCGCCTGTTCCGCAAATACAAAGCAGAGCAGCAATCCGAAATAGACGCCGAGCGCAAAAAGCTGGAAGCCGACCGTGCGGAAACGCAGCGCATGATGCAGGAGATGCTGCAAATGAAGGCGCAGATGGCACAAGGCAACGGCGGAGAAACGCCTACGCAAAAGGACGAAACGCCGTCCGACACCACTACGGTGTAACCACGGGAAATCCGTATTTATATATTGCCATTGAAAAATATAGAATAAGGAGGAAAAACACAATGACAAGCAGTAAATCTACCAAGCGGGCATTGATTTCCGGCGCACTTGCGATCCTTATGTGCGTGGCAATGCTCATCGGCACCACCTACGCGTGGTTTACGGACACCGCATCCACTGCGGTAAACAAGATCCAGTCGGGCACTTTGAAGGTTGATATCGTCAAAGAAGACGGCGAGACATCCATTCGAAACGAAAGCATGAGCTTCGTCAACAAGGATGGCTCTGCCGATATTCTCTGGGAACCCGGCGCAACATTTATGACCCCTGCGTTTAAGATTAAGAGCACGGGTAGTCTTGCACTCAAGTACAAGCTGACACTGAACGGTATCACCGGTGACAACATGCTTCTTAAGGTTATCAAGTTCTCTGTCGTTAAAGCTGACGGCACAGAAGTTGATCTTGATACCTTTGAGGGGCATCTCACTCCGGATGCTGCATTGAGCGAAGCTCTTTACATCAAGGGTCATATGGATGAGACTGCCAACAACGATTATCAGGGTAAAACTCTCGAAGGTCTTGGTATCACCGTTGTTGCCACGCAGGATAACCACGAGAGCGACAGCATCGGTCCGGACTACGATAAGTTTGCCGACTATCCGGAGGTGCAGCCGGTTACGACTGCAGATAAACTTCAGGAGGCGCTGGCATCCACGGATATCGACGGTAAAACCATTAAGCTCTACGACGATATCGAGACTGAGGGATTGCAGTTGGATGGCAAGAATGTGGCCTTTGACCTGAATGGTAAGAGCCTGAACACCGCAAAGTTGGAAGTCACTAATTCCACAGTCGTTTTCGGAGACTCTTCCGATAGTGGTGACGGAACGCTTGCAACCGACGATAGTTACGGCGTGATCAATGCGGTAAATTCCAACGTGACCATCGAGAGCGGTCGGTTCGTCAGCAGCTACAACAAGGCCGGCTCCTCCGGTTACGCCAATGTGATTCAGGTGCGCAATTCTGAACTGACCATCAACGGCGGCTATTTTGAGAATACCAATGACGTGGGCAGTTACAATTATCTGATTAAAGCCCCTTCTTACAGCAATACCGAAAGGACCACCATCACCATTAACGGCGGTACGTTTGTTTCCAATAGAGACTATGGGTATATCGTCACGGGTGATAGCGATGCGAATGTGGATGTCGTGATCAATGGCGGCGAGTTCAAAACCACCGGTAGAAATTCGTATCTGACGAATGTGAAGGGTAGCGTCGTGGTCAACGATTGCACCTTTACTGCCACGGGTAACAACACGGTGTTTGATATACCGGAAGATTCTACCGTCACGGTTAAGGGCGGTACTTTCTCGGTCAACGAAAATTCCTATTCGGATACGTCGCTGGCTGGGTTGATTTTCCATAGAAAGACCAACGGTTGGACCAGTGTAGATGGCACATTGCTGGTGGACCCGGTCAATTCGGTTAAGGTCAATCAGCCTACTTATTCCGGGTTCCTGGCGGAGGGTGCTACCCAGTCTGCTAAGGGTGCCGACGGGTTCTACACGATCTCCAAATAAGTAGATTTCCCAGTCCTCTCCGCCCCCCCTTTCGGGGGCGGAGGGGCGATCAAAGGGCATAAGTTATGCTTGTGCCTTTTGATTGCTTTGGTGTAATCACGGGAAATCCGTATTTACATATTGTCATTAAAAAATTTAGAATAAGGAGGAAAAACACAATGACAAGCAGCAAATCTACCAAACGCGCATTGCTTTTCAGTGCACTTGCCATCGGTTTGTGCATTGCAATGCTCATCGGCACCACCTTTGCGTGGTTCACCGACACCGCCTCCACCGGTGTCAACAAGATTGTGGCCGGAAATCTGGATATAGAGTTGCAGATGAAGGACAACGACGACAACTGGGTCAATGCCGAAGGCAAAATTCTCCCGTTCCTCGTAGAGGGCAAAATTCCTGCCGAAGGCACTCAAATCCTGTGGGAGCCGGGCTGCACCTACTATGTTCCTCAAATTCGTGTGCTCAATAAGGGTAATCTTGCAGTTAAGTTTGAGTATATCCCCGAGGCACTGGGCGTGACAGGCAAGCTCGCCGAGGTTCTTGAGCTCGTATTTAAGGCACCGGTTGATGCGAACGGCGAGGAAGTCAATATCGAGCCCGAAGTTCTCAAGCCCGGTGAAGCTTCTCCGGAATGGTCCTTCGGCTATCATATGTTAGAATCCGCGGGCAATGAATACCAGAACGCAACCGCGGCCGGAATCTGCGTGACCGTTGTAGCTACACAGGCTACATATGAGAAAGACAGCATTGACGATCAGTACGATAAGGATGCTACTTATCCCGTAATCGTTTTTAATCAGCAGCAGGCAAACGATGCAATCACTAATGCTACCGATAAGAAGGTAAACATTTCTATTGCTTCGGGTCAAACCATCACTCTTGACAATGGCATTGCAAATGAGGGGGATAAGAGCCGCGACATCACTTTCAGCGGTAACGGCAGCCAGACTGCAGATGTTATCACAAATGCTGTCAGCGCAGAGGGTGGACAGTTGAACTATCAGCGCGGCTCTTCTTTCACATTCGAAAAACTTACCATTCAGGCCGGTGAAGGCAGCTTTGATGGTATTGTCTGCAACGAACTGACATTTAAGGACTGCACAATCAAGGGCAAGTTGACCCTGTACGGAAAAGCTACATTCATAAATTGCATCTTTGAAAACGACATGGCTAACCAGTACTCCATCTGGACCTGGGGCGGCACGGATGTGACATTTGAAGGCTGCAAATTCAATACAAACGGCAAGGCAATTCTGCTTTACGGTCAGGCAACCGAATCCAAACCCACCAACCTCGTTGTAAACAACTGCACCTTCAATGACCGCAATAACGGCTCTGCCGGTAAAGCGGCTATTGAAATCGGCAACGATTACAACGCCACCTATACCCTGACCGTTAAAAACGCTACTGTTACCGGATTTGCCGACGGCAAAAACACCGGTTCCAAGCTGTGGGCAAACAAAAACAGCATGGATGCAGCACATCTCACCGTTACTATTGACGGAAACAAGGTTCAGTAACCTTTTTCAAGTCCTCTCCACCCCTTGCGGTGGAGGGGCAATCAAAGGGCATAAGTTATGCTTGTGCCTTTTGATTGCTTTGGTGCGATCACTGTAAAACCAGTGTTTACATATTCTCATTGAAAAATATAGAATAAGGAGAAAAAACAGCAATGATAAGCAGCAAATCTACCAAGCGGGCATTGAT
>USHI01000047.1 GCA_900554405.1 uncultured Eubacteriales bacterium
CAGCGGCAATGGCTGCATGCCGATTCGATTAGTATCCGCGCGATCTCGCGGAGCACCTCATCGCCGCATTCGTGGCCGTATTCGTCGTTTATGCTTTTGAAATCGTCGATATCGAAGATCACAACGGCGGCGCTTGCCGCGGATTCCGCATCGGCACCGAAGGTTTTGTCGAGAAATTCGTTTATACCGTAGCGATTATAAAGCCCGGTGAGCGCATCGTGGCGATACAGCCGCAGGCATTTTTCCTTTATAAATTCAAGCTGCTTCTGCGTTTCGCTGCGGATAAGCTCGATCAGAAGCGATATGACAAAGACCGAGCAGTAAAGAAACGGCATCCGAAGCATAAATTCATCCGTGTATGAATAAAGCAGCAGCGACCTTCCGAACGGCACCCAAAAGAAGAAAATGAGCATTGCAAGAGCAAGCGCCGAAAAAGCGCTCCCCACGCGGACACCGAATATAAGCAGGGCGAAGCTCGGGATAAGACATACCCACAGCGCGCCCGTTCGGTATGCCGCTTACGAAAAAGAAGGCAAGCAGCGCCAGACTTTCCGCGCCGAACAGCGTATAAATGAGCCGTTCATCCACGCGGGTGGCATGAAGCAGGATTATATTCAGCAGGCAGAGCAGCGAAAAGGTGAAGGCGGCGACAAAAAGGGCATATTCCGCCGTGATGATATTTACAATACTCATCACAAGCGCCGTCAGGGTGAGCGCCCCGTTCAGAAGGAAGAACGAAACTCTCCTGCGGGAAACGTCGGATACAACAAGCTCTTTTATTTTCCCCGAAATATTCTTGTATATCCGTGAATTTTTCATGCTGCCTCCGTTAATTTTACCGGCGCCGCCGCCCGGTTTTTGTACTATTATTCTATATTGTATCACAAACACGCCTTGTTGTAAAGAATCAACGCCCCAAAAAAATGCAAAAAAAAAGCGCAAATAACGCAGAAAAAACGCACGGATGGGTTTTCCATCCGTGCGTCGGTTTATCGGTACCGTTCAGCCGTGAGAGGCGTAACGGTGTTCCTTATACATCGTATCGTAATCCAAAAGCAAGTATATTTCGCGAAGCGGCTTCAGCCTATCCGGGTCGGTCACGCGGTTGCCGTTTTCGTCCGTAAGCGAGGAATCGTTCCATGTCACGTCGACATAAAGCGTTGTTCCGTCCGAGAACACAACGGAATTATACGCATGGTTTATATCCTGCTCCGGGATATAATAGGATTCGATCCCGCAGCGCTGGCAAAGAAACTGGAACATCCACGCATAGCCCGAGCAGACGGTGATCTTATCGCGGAGCGCCTCGTAGGGATAATGGTTTTTCAGCGAGAAATCATATTCGAGATATTCGCAAAGGAATATATTCAGCTTCCCGACCGCATCACGCACCGTGGTCTTGTTCGTGATCCCGAGCTGCCTTATAACGCCGGTTGCCCAGTCGTTGAGCTCCTTATAGCGCTTCTGCTGTTCGGCATCGCGGGCTTCGCCGTAGTAGTTTCCGTATGCGTACAGCACGGCGTGGGTGTTTATGAGATAATCATCGATGTACGGACCTTCGCCGTTGCAGCCGCCGGAATACCAGTCGAAGTAGCTCCTCGCAAGCGCGTTGCTCCTTTCGTGCGGCATTATGCTTGCGACATAATTCACCATGGAGCAGGTTTCCGTATAGGTGATATCGCAGGGGATGACGGTGCCGTACTTTACCGTTAATTTGCAATACAGGCAGACCTCATCGCCGGTGTATCCGGGATTGCCGTCCTTCGGCGCACGGTAATTTACAATGTTTGTAAAATGCCCTCTCGCGGCGATCGGTTCGCCCTGCACAAGCAGTTTCCCGCATTCGCCGCACACGGCGGAGCCGGTATTGCCCGGTTCGGTACAGGTAGGCGGAATATAGCCTTCGTAAACCGGCTCGTGGTCGCCGATCGGCGTTTCTGAGGCGGGCTCCAGAACCTTTCCGCATTCGGCGCAGACAAGCTCGCCCGTGCTGCCCTTGTGAAGGCAGGTGGCTTTTACAGCCCCCGACCTTTTTGTCGTTTTATGCTCGCAGGTTTCCGGATCGGCGGAAAAATCTTCCTCTCCGGAGGTATCCTTCGAAGCATCACCGCCGGAGTCCCCGGCTTCCGATGAAGTATCCGCCGCGGCAGAGGAGGAACCGTCCTCCGGCTGTGTCGTATCGGAATCAGGTACGGTGCTTTCGCCCGCCGCGGAGGAGGAGAAAACGTCTTCCGTCTGCTCCGCCGAAGTAACTCCCGCAGCGTCGGATGAGCCCTGTGCCGGGGCAGTACCCTCGCCCCCGCCGCACGCCGCAAGAACCAGCGCGAGCGCAAGCACAAAAGCGATCATCATCCTTTTCAATGCATTCACTTCCGTTTCATTTTTCGTTCGGAAAGAATAATACCGCATCCCGCGGCAAAAATCAACAGGCTTTTCGCCGTTTTTCGCCGCAGGCGGAACTTTTTATTTCCGGGCGGAAGCGATAAGCGCGCGTATGTTCCCGCAGCAGATCCTTTCGGCAAGTTTAACCGCGGAATCGGCGTTGTATTCCCCTTTTTCGACCCAATCGCCGATAAGGGCGCAGAGTATCCGCCTGAAATAATCGTGCCGCGCATAGGAAAGAAAGCTGCGCGAATCGGTGAGCATTCCGAGAAATTCGCCGACAGAGCCGTTTTCCGCAATTGTTTCTAACTGTTCGATTATCCCGCGCTTATGATCGCAGAACCACCACGCCGCACCGAGCCGCACCCCGGGGAACGCCCCGGCAACGGAGGCGATCTGCGCAGCATTTGCGGGGTTGAGCGTGTAAAGCACCGTTTGCGGAAGCGCGCCCGCGCCGTTCATTGCATCCAGCATACGGATAAGCGCCGTACCGTCGACGGCGTTGCCGACGGTATCCCCGCCGCAATCCGCCCCGAGCGCGCGGAAAAGCGCCGAATTGGCATTGCGGTATACGGCAAGGTGAAGCTGCATCACGAGCCCGCGCCGTTTGTATTCACAAGCGAAAAACAGATACAGATTTCCGACAAGCGCCTTGTATTCTCGTTCGGAAATATCCTCCCCCGCAAGCACACGGGCAAAAATCCGTTCCGCCTCCCGCTCCGGCGCGGCGGTGTCCGGGAAGAACGGTATGCCGACATCGGTGAACACGCACCCGTGCGCCGTAAAGTGATCAAGCCGCCTTATGCACGCCTCTTTGAGTGATTTCAGGCTGTTCACCTCCAGGCCCGCCGAACCGGAAAGCCTTGCGAGATAAGCCGTATATCCGGGGCTTTTCATCAGGAAAACATTGTCCGTGCGAAATGAGGGCAGCACCGTAAAGCCCTGCCCGCCGTGTGCGGCAAGCCGCGCGTGCCATTCGAGGCTGTCGGCGATATCATCGGTCGTGCAGATAAGCTCCACGCCGGAATCGCATATAAGCTTACGGGGCGAAAGCCCGGTTCTGCGGATATGGTCGTTTGCTTTTTCCCAAATCATATCCGCGTTTCTGCGGGAAAGAGGGGCATCTATCCCGAAATAGCGCGAAAGCTCCATGTGCGACCAAAGGTAAAGCGGATTGCCCGCCGCGAATTCGAGCGCGCCGGCATAAGCACGGAATTTCTCGCGCATAGGCGCGCCGCCGGTTATGTATTCCTCGCTTATCCCGCAGGAGCGCATCAGCCGCCATTTGTAATGATCGGCGGAAAGCCACAGCTCCCCGATATCCGTAAACGGCTTGTTTTCGAATATTTCGCGCGGGGAAAGATGGCAGTGGTAATCGATTATCGGCAGCGCGGATACCGATTTATACAGCTCGCGCGCGGCGGCGTTTTCGAGCAGGCAGTCCTTGTTCATGGCTTTTGCTTTTCCTCCGATATATAGTCATGTCCGATTATACCGCGCCGGCAGGGCAGAGCAAATGGCGCTTGTGATCATATTTGCATTGTATTTCGGAAAAGCAAAGCGGCGGTACGACGCGCTCTTATTATTCCCCGCGGGTGCCTATGCAGACCGGCGTGCCCGCGCCGGAGAAAAGCAATTGTGAGAGCTCGGCTCCGCTATGTACCCGGTGCGGGAATTCCATGCCGCAAAGGCAGCCCTCCAGAACGCGATTTACATGATGGGTATCCGAACCGGCAGTGGGCATAAGCCCATTTTCGCGGCAGAAGCGGAGTGCGCTTTCGTCCTCGCCCGCGGTATTCGCGGCGTTGAGCACCTCTGCGCCGTCCAAAGCGGAGACATCCATCCTGCAAAACGGATATGTGATATAATCCCGAACACGGTACGGGTGCGCGTGGGAGGTGAACCCGCCCGCGGCGCGGACACGCGCGCAAAGCTCCTCCGGAGGTATATCGCACATATCCGGGTTTTCCGCAGTGAAATCCGGCGATATGCCGTAAATAAGTATTTCCTGCCCGTTTCCGTAATGCTCCTCTATGCCGAAGAACACATCCATGCCGAGCCTTTCGCCCTCATCCCGCGCCGAAAGAAAGGCTTTGCGGTAATAATCCATCCTTTCCGCCCACGTAAGTCCGGCGGGAACGCGGTTGTTGCCGCGAATGAAATGGTTTGTAAGCACGATCCCCGCAAATCCGCGCTCCTTATAGGCGCGCACCGCCTCCCTTGCGGTCATGGAGGCGCATTTGCTGCATTCGCACGAATGCACATGAAGGTCATAAATATATCCCATGGTACAGCTCCTTTTTCACGACAGCATTTTACCACGCGGCAAAGGCGAATTCAATATCCGAAACGGCTTGATTTTTCGGGCATGGTGTGGTAAAATAAGCAAAAAGAACGGGAGTGAAGCCTTTGGTATTTCTGAAAGCGGCGGGCGTTGTGCTTGCCTGTATTCTTGCGCTGATCGCTTTGCTGCTGATCGCGCTGCTTCATTTCCGGTTTGTATTTACGCTCGAGGGCGAGCCGAAGGCGGAGCTGCGCATATTTTTTATAAAAATCAACCTGCTTGCCCGGCGCGAAAAAAAGCCGAAAAAGCCCAAAAAGAAGCCGCGGCGTTTCGCGGCATATCTGAAAAGAAAATTCGGCTTTGAGCATCCGCCCGAAGCGCCGGCCCCGGAGGGCGAAACCGTTTCCGCAAAAGCAAAATGGGTTTACGCGCTTATTATGATCGTCGCAGGGCGGGTGAAATGGCTGCTAAAAAGAGTAAAACTCGAAAAGCTGCGCATACTTGCGGTGTGCGGCGGCGGGGATGCCGCCGAAAGCGCAATGGAATACGGCACCGTCTGCGCGGTGCTTTACCCGCTTGCCGGGTTTATCCGCGGCAGCACAAACGCGCGCGAAAGAAATATCGACGTGCGTGTCGGGTGCGATTTCACGGGAGAACCGGTTTTTGAATTCGAGCTTCGTGCAGCGATAAGGATCATTCACATTGTGCGCGCACTTATTTGGGGTGCGGCACGGCTTGCGGAAAACGCACAGATTACGGAGGAACAGAAATGAACAGCGAAAGCGAAACAAAAAAAACCACCGGGCTTGCCGGTATAATGCAGATAATGAGCTTCACGGCGGAAAAGGCTGCCGAGCTTGCAGATGCAAATTCCGTCATGGGTGAGGTGATGGAGATCGACGGATTCACCGTTATCCCTGTTTCCAAAATATCCGCGGGCTTTGTCGGCGGCGGCGCAAGCATTGTCAATGCCGAGCAGAAGAAATCCCAGATACCGGCGGGTGCCGGCGCAAAGGTGACCGTCACCCCGATGACATTCCTTGTTATCGGCGGGGGCGAGGTGCGCGCCGTTGCCGTGGACGGCAGCGCCGAAAAGAAAAACGGTCTTGTCGGCGCGATAATCGAGCAGATAAAAAAGCTTAAAGACAATAAAGAGAAAAAGAAATAATACTTTCTTACCCCAAATCAGCATGAAGGAGCACCTTTTCGGCGCTCCTTTTTTGCGTGCGCGGTACAAAAAGCGGCAATCCCGCACGGCAATTCGCAAAGCCTGCGAAGAAATAGCAGGCTAAAAAACGCGGCACCGCCCAACGCATAGCAAGACGGGACGGTGTCGCGAAGCAACGCAGACGGCGCGCGCGTCCGCGCCCTGCATCGCTTCAAATTCTACCACATTCCGCGCCCATTGTCAAGCGATGACGAAACGAACAGAGCGGCATCGATATATGATAATCCTCTTTCTTGCTCTGCGTTCGTGCACGGGATAGGAAAAATCGCCCGGATTCAAGGAGGGCGACCGCGAGGCGTACTGAGTACGTCGAGGGAGCCCGGACTTGAAAGAAAAAGCAATACAATTAAACACCAAAAAGAACCCCGCGAACGGGGTTCTTTCCAATATTGATATGAAATCAAATCTGCTTTTTCGTTCCGGGTTATTTTTACATCCCGTGGGTGAAAAGGGCGCAGAATCGCCGAGAAGCCCCGTGAGGCGTACTTTGTACGCCTTGTGGGCTTCGCAGGTGATAGAAAAAAGAATACAATGATAAATCGAAAGGGACCCCACGCGGGTTCCCTTCCTTAGCTTAAATTGATATTTTTCTTTTTTCGTTCTGCGCTCTTTTACTTTATGGGTTGGGCGGTCTTGTCTTTCAGAAGCACATCATGCGCCCCGCCTTCCACAATGCTTGTCGCCGAAACGAGCGTGAGCTTTGCGTTCGCCTGCAATTCGGGAATGGAAAGCGCGCCGCAGTTGCACATCGTGGAGCGCACCTTGGAAAGCGTGAGCCCTACATTGTCTTTGAGCGAGCCGGCATAAGGAACATAGGAATCCACGCCCTCCTCGAACGAAAGCTTCTTTTCGCCGCCCATGTCGTAGCGCTGCCAGTTGCGCGCGCGGGCGGAGCCTTCGCCCCAGTATTCCTTCATATAGCTGCCGTTGATATTGACCTTGTTCGTGGGGCTTTCGTCAAAGCGGGAGAAATAACGCCCGAGCATGATGAAATCCGCGCCCATGGCAAGCGCCAGCGTGATGTGGTAATCGTAAACAATGCCGCCGTCCGAGCAGATCGGGATATAAATGCCCGTTTCGCGGAAATATTCGTCGCGCGCAGCGGCGACTTCGATAACGGCTGTTGCCTGACCGCGCCCGATACCCTTCTGCTCCCGCGTGATGCAGATGCTGCCGCCGCCGATGCCGATCTTGATAAAATCGGCGCCCGCCTTGGCAAGGAACATAAAGCCTTCGCGATCCACAACATTGCCCGCACCGACCTTGACGGTATCGCCGTAATGCTCGCGGATCCAGGAAAGTGTGCGGAGCTGCCATTCCGAAAAGCCTTCGGAGGAATCTATGCACAAAACATCCGCGCCGGCTTCGACAAGCGCGGGTACACGCTCGGCATAATCGCGGGTATTGATGCCCGCGCCGACCATATAGCGCTTTTCGCTGTCCAGGAGCTCGAGCGGGTTTTCCTTGTGCGAATCGTAATCCTTGCGGAATACAAAGCAGCACAGCCTGCCTTCCTTATCTATTATCGGGAGCGAATTGAGCTTGTTATCCCAGATTATGTCGTTGGCTTCTTTAAGCGTGACACCCTCGTAGGCGTATATGAGCTTTTCGAACGGGGTCATGAATTCCGAAACCTTTGTTTCACGCGGCATTCTGGAAACGCGGTAATCACGCGAGGTGACTATGCCCATCAGCTTGCCGTTTGCCGTGCCGTCCTCGGTAACGGCGACAGTGGAATGCCCTGTTCTTTCTTTGAGCGCAAGCACATCGGCAAGCGTGCAATCCATGCGGATGTTGGAATCGCTGTTGACAAAGCCCGCCTTATACTGCTTGACACGCCTTACCATGGCGGCTTCGGATTCCACGGACTGCGAGCCGTAGATAAAGGAAAGCCCGCCCTCCTTTGCAAGCGCGATCGCCATGCCATCGTCCGAAACTGCCTGCATTATTGCCGAAACGAGCGGGATATTTATGGAAATATCGGCACTTTCGCCCTTTTTGAACTTGGTTATCGGCGTGCGGAGTGAAACGTTCGCGGGGATGCAATCCGCGGAGGAATACCCCGGAACGAGTAAATATTCGCTGAATGTATGCGATTTGCCTTCAAAAAACCTTGCCATTGCTTTGCTCCCTTGCTGTGAATTTTATTGATTGTAACATAACGCGGCGCCTTTTTCAACCGTTATTCCGCATAACTTTTCAGCCCTGAAAAAACTCGAAAACCGTCGTTCGGTCGTATTCCTCGCCGGAGCGCAGCACCCCTTCCCCGCGCGATTGGAAGCCGGGTTCGAGCTGAGTTTCGAAGCAGAGCCCGCCCCCGCGGGATATTTTACTCCCGCCGGAAACGACGGTGCCCTCCGGGATATACCTCCCGGTGTAGAACTGCATACAGGGCATATCCGTATAAACGGCAAGCCCGATACCGCCGCAGGATGCGCGCGCAGCAAGCGAAAGCTCCCTGCCGTATGCCATAACTGCCGGGGCAGAAATATAATAATTGCAGTCGTAATCCTTTTGCACGGTGCGCGGGGTGCGAAAATCGAATTCGCTTCCCGCAACCGGCATTCTGCCCGCAACACGGTTGTTTTTATCGTATACCGAAACGGATTCGGCGTTTATCTGCACGTCATGGCCGTAAATATCGCCGGTTCCGACACCCGCAAGGTTGAAGTAGGTGTGGTTCGTGAGGCTGACCCAGGTGGGCGCATCGGTGGTCGCGCGGTAGTTTATGATAAGCGCCGTGCCCTCGACACGGTATGTGACGTTCACATCCAGGTTCCCGGGGTACCCTTCCTCCCCCGCGGGCGAAACGCGCGTAAAGGAAACGCTGTCCCCGCCGCGCGCCGAAACGCTCCAATGCTTTTTGCCGAAGCCGCAAAAACCGCCGTGAAGGTGATTTATACCGTTTTCGTTCAGCGGCAGGCGGTATTCCCTGCCGTCGATAATATTGATTTCGCCGGTGCGGTTTGCAGTGCGCCCCACAACCGAGCCGAAGCAGCACTCATCGCGCTCGTATTCGGCAAGCGTGTCGAAACCGACACAGACCCGCACTCCGTTATATTCGATATTTTGCAGCACCGCGCCGTATTCGCACGCGGCGGCGGCAAGAACGCCGTTCCCGATTCTTATAAGCTCCATAAACTCGTTCCTTCCCTTACACCGCATTTTAACCCGCCCGGCAGTGTAATGTCAAGGGCGAAATATCGCTAAAAAATCTTGTGAACCCTATTGACAATCATATGACCATGTGATACAATCATATTGCGCAGACAAGTAAGGAGGTAGGCAGCGATGATAAACAGACTCCCGGGGACGACGATCGAGATCGCCGTTTCCGATGCCGCGGAAGCAAAGAGCGTGCTGGACAATATCTTCATGTGCGGCGGGCTTACGCTTTCGCAGGTCGCATCGCTCACCGGGCTCGAACCTTATGTTATCCAAAATTGGGTAAAGCGCGGCTTTCTTGCGCCGCCGGTAAAAAAGCTTTATACCCAGCGGCAGTTCTGCCGGATAGCGATAATAAATATGCTTCGTAATGTGCTGATGATCGAAAAGATAACCGATCTTCTTTCCTATATAAACGGCAGGCTGAACGACGAAAGTGACGATATACTCGGCGATAACGAGCTTTATCTTTACTTTATCGAATGCGTTTCGGCATGCGGCAGCGCCGATAAGGAAGGGATCGAGAGAAGCGCGCAGACG
>USHI01000048.1 GCA_900554405.1 uncultured Eubacteriales bacterium
GGCGCATCCTTTTTCGAGCCGGATGCCGAACCCGGCGGCGACCGGAAGGCGCTCACACGGAGGCTGATAAACACGTATATCGCCCCTTCGCCGCTCTGCCGCGCGGCATTTACCGAACCCGCATTGAAAACCGCTGCGCGAACCGGGGCAAAGCAGTATGTCATACTCGGCGCGGGGCTGGATACCTTTGCCTTCCGCGAAAAGGAGTTTACGGCAAAGCACCGGGTGTTCGAGGTCGATCATCCGCTCACCCAGGCGGATAAAAAGGCGCGGATCGCCCGTGCGGGGTGGAATATACCCGAAACCCTTGCGTTTGTTCCCGCCGATCTTGCACAGGACGGCCTCGCGGAGCGTCTAACCGAATGCGGCTTCGACACGGATGCCGTGTCGTTTTTCTCCTGGCTCGGAGTAACATATTATCTTTCGGCAGAGGCGGTGGATAAAACGCTTTCGGCGCTTTCGGCGCTTTGTGCGGAGGGCAGCACGCTTGTTTTAGATTATCCGGCAGAGGGCTTCTTTTCCGCTTCCGAACGCCGTGTGAAAAATACCATTATGATGGCTGCCGCGGGCGGCGAACCGATGGGGAGCTCTTTTTCGTACACGGCGCTCGAAAAGCTGCTCGAAAAGCATGGATTTCTGATCTATGAGCTGCTCACGCCCGAAGATATTCAAAGAGATATCATAGATAAGGCGGGGGCGGACATGAAAGCCTTCGAGCATGTCAATTACTGCCTTGCGGTAAGAAAAGGGTGAAACGGTTGGACGGCTTTGAATTTGTCACGCTGAGGAATGTGCCGGAACTGCGCGATGCCGCCGCCGAATGGTTTCACGCAAGGTGGGGCGTGCCGAAGGACGCGTACCTGGAATGTATGGATTCATATCTGCACGGTGATACCGAATACGGCCGGTATCTCTGTCTGTGCGGCGGAAGGATCGCCGGCGGTATGGGCGTTATCGAAAACGACTTCCGTTGCCGAAAGGATCTTTCGCCAAATATCTGTGCGGTGTATACCGATCCTCAATACCGCTGCAGGGGTATCGCCGGGGAGCTGCCCGATATGGCGGTCGGCGATCTGAAAGCAAAAGGGATATCCCCGGTATATCTGCTTACCGACCATACCGGATTTTACGAGCGTTACGGCCGGGAGTTTTTGTGCCGTGTGCTCGGCGACGACGAAGAAAAGCCTTCGCGTATGTATATCCGCCGGTAGCGGGAAAGAGCTGCGGAAAAAATTTTGCCTTTTCTGCGGGAAATTACGAAAAAGCACTTGACAAGTAACCGAACGGTAACTATAATTGCAGTAACCGTTCGGTTACATCACATAAAGGAGCAGCAGCATGGCAGGGAACACAAAGGAGCGTATCACGCTTTCGGCACTTTCGCTGTTTGCGCAAAGCGGATATTCGGGCACATCCATGAACGATATCGCATCGACGCTCGGGATCACAAAGGCCGCGCTTTACCGGCATTTTTCCGGCAAGCGAGAAATACTGGACAGCATCGTGGAGCGTATGCGCAAAGCGGATACCGAACGCGCGGGGGAATACCGGATGCCGGAAACCGAGCCGAACGCTTTTTCGGAGGAATACCCGAATACCTCCGCCGAAAGCATACGCTCGTACAGCATGGCGCAGTTCGAATATTGGACAAAGGACCCCTTCGCGGCAAATTTCCGTAAAATGCTTACCTTGGAGCAATACCGCGATCCGCAGCTTGCCGCGCTTTACCGCGATTATATTGCCGCCGGACCGGCGAAATATATGGCGGCGATCTTCCGCGGATATTCCGGTTCCGAAGCGGAGGCAATGCAGCTTGCCCTTGATTTTTACGGGCCGATGTTCCTGCTTTACAGCGTGTACGATACGGCGGAGGACAAGGACGGCGTTGCCGCGCTGCTCGACGAGCATATCAAACGCTTCTTTGCCTCGCTTTGCGGATGTAAGGAGGGGAATGCCCATGCCGCAGATGAACAAGGGCGGTAAATTCGTTTTCGGCGAATCGATCATCCGCAGCGACGGTATGGAGCTTTTGGAACCGGAACCGGGTATGCGGCTTTTGTCCGTGCGGAGCAGCAATATTGCCTTTACCATGGGTGCAAGAGGCATATTGCTTGATAAAGCAGAGCATTTCGGCGGTGTGATACCGCTGTTTTAACAAAAAGGAGAAGAATGAAAAATGGAAAAGGAAAACAGAGAATTTAACGTTGTCCGTGCGCGGGCGGAGGATGCCGCCGCGCTGCTGGAATACCTGAAAATCGTTGGCGGCGAGACCGAAAACCTCAGCTTCGGCGCGGAGGGCGTGCCGATCCCGCCTGAAGCGGAGGAGGCATATCTTCGCGCGCAGGAGGATTCGGCAGACAACGCCCAATATGTTGCCAAGGTCGGCACGGAGATCATCGGCACGGCAAGCCTCATCCGCAAGCACAACCGTATGAGCCACCGCGGCGTGTTCGGAATCAGCCTTAAAAAGGCGTGGTGGGGCTGCGGTGCGGCAAGAGCCATGGCGGAAGCGATAATCGATTTTGCAAGAAAAAACGGGTTTTCGCAGCTCAATATCGAGGTTCGCAGCGACAATGTCCGCGCGATACGGCTTTATGAAAAGCTGGGATTTCGAAAGCTCTGCACATTTCCGGCATTTTTCAGGATCGACGGCAGAGATATAGATTTTGATCTGATGAATCTTTCGCTGTAAGTGCAAAGGAGCTCTGCCGTGAAAAAGGCAGTGCTTCAAAAGCTCGGGCTGCTCGGTGTGGACAGCCTGCTTTCCTACACCGCCGCCGTGGTTTTTTCGCCGCTTGCGTACCCGGGTTATAATCCGATGGCACAGGCGGTGAGCGATCTCAGTGCGGCGAATGCCCCGTCGCTTTCGCTCTGGAACAGCCTCCGCGCTTTTTACAATGTGTGCGAGGCGGTATTCAGCCGCCCGTTCTCACCGGGACATGTTACATTCGTTATATCGCCTATGCGGTGTTCCCGCCGGTCGGGGCGGCAGTATCTTCAAAGAATATCCCGCGGTGGCTGGAAACGGCAGAGGGCATCAGCCGCATTGCTTATCTTGCCGCGATGACATTTCTCGTGAGCGAAAAGCCGTATTGCGTAAAAAGCGGGTGGGCTTTTGCAGCCGCGTTGTTCCTTCTGCTTTATTATATCGTCTGGGTGCGGTATTTCGTGTCCGGGCGGGATATCACCCTGCTTGGAAAACCGTTTCTTTTCGTTCCGATCCCGCTTGCGGTGTTCCCCGTGCTTTATTATCTGCTTGCCGCGATTTGGGCGGGCAATATCCCCGCTGCGGCGATAATGGCGATTTTCGGCGCCGCTCATATAACCGTTTCCGCCATGTCGTTTCGCTGAAATGCAATGCTTGCTTTTAAGGAGTTACCATGAATCATATCTACCCCCGCCCGCACGATAAGCAGACGGTGTATCTGAAGGATGTTGTCACCGGACCGAATATCGAGATCGGCGATTACACTATATACAACGATTTCGCGCACGATCCACGCGATTTCGAAAAGAACAATGTGCTTTACCATTATCCCGTCAACGGCGATAAGCTCGTTATCGGCAGGTTCTGTTCCGTCGCCTGCGGTGCGAAATTTCTTTTCACCAGCGGGAACCATTCGATGAGGTCGTTGTCCAACTACACCTTCCCGATATTTTTCGACGAATGGGATCTCGATGCGAAAAACATCCGCGACGCATGGGACAACAAGGGCGATATCGTCATCGGCAACGATGTGTGGATCGGCTACGAAGCCGTCATCCTTTCGGGCGTAAAGATCGGCGACGGCGCCGTCATCGGCGCACGTGCGGTGGTGACAAAGGATGTCCCGCCTTATACCGTTGTCGGCGGAGTTCCCGCCAAAACCATCCGCAAACGCTTTGACGATGCAACGGTCGAAAAGCTTCTTGCGCTGCGCTGGTGGGGCTGGGACAAAGAAAAAATCAAGCGCAGTATTTCCGCCATTCAGTCGGGGAACATTGCCGCATTGGAGTGTGCAAAGTGAAGCCGGTCGCTGTCGAT
This sequence comes from uncultured Eubacteriales bacterium, assembly GCA_900554405.1. Classification (GTDB taxonomy): domain Bacteria; phylum Bacillota; class Clostridia; order Oscillospirales; family CAG-382; genus Coliplasma. The sequence continues at coordinate 4,025 of USHI01000048.1, forward strand.
CCGAAAACCACCACCCGCGCGGCGGCATACGAGCTTTGGATGAATGCGCCGAACCCTATGGTGACATTTTTCAAAACGCTTGATGTTACGCCGCTTGTGCGGTTATCCCGCCGCCGCGGGTTGAAATTCAATATGCTTCTCTGCTGGTGTATCGGCAGGGCGGCAAGCGGGATCGGGGAGTTCTGACTGCTTCCTGTCGGGCGTGAGCTGCTGCAATATGACAGCATAGCGGTAAATACTATCGTGAAAAACCGGAACGGTGAGGTCAGCTCCTGCGATGTGCCGTTTTCGGGCAGCCTTGCGCAGTTCAACGCCGATTACCTGCGGCTGACACGCGCCGTAGCCGAAAACTGCGAAAACCACGATCTGCCGGAAAGCATGGTTATCGGGACATCCGCCATTGTGGATACCGAAATCGACGGTGCCGTCGGCATGAACAGCGGCATTTTCAATAATCCGTTCATTATCTGGGGCAGATACCGCAAGGGGATTTTCAAAACCACGCTCGGGATATCCTTTCAGTTCCACCACACGCAGATGGACGGCGCACACGCGGGGCGGTTTCTTGAAATGCTGCAAACGGAGATAAATAATATAAAGCACCTTCGGATAGCGGCGGATGTGCAGGGCACGGAAAGGGATTTTTTATGAAAAACACCGTTATATATGTCCACGGAAAGGGCGGCACCGCGGCGGAAGCGGATCATTACAGGCGGCTTTTCCCCGGCAGTGAGGTGATCGGATTTGATTACCGCGCACAGGCCCCGTGGGAGGCGGCCGCGGAATTCCCGCTGTTTTTTGCCGAGCGGCGCGGCGGCAGTGGTATCACGCTCATAGCAAACAGCATCGGGGCTTATTTTTCCATGGCATCGCTGGATGAAACGCTTGTCGATAAAGCCTATTTTATATCCCCGATCGCGGATATGGAAAGGCTTATCCGCGACATGATGTCGTGGGCGGGCGTTACGGAGCGCGAGCTTGCGGAACGCTCGCTTATAGAAACGGACTTCGGGGAAACGCTTTCGGCGGAATATCTCCGGTATGTGCGGGAACATCCCGTTTCGTGGCGCGTTCCTACAAGCATTCTTTACGGCGAGAGGGATAATCTTACCTCGCTTGAAACAGTATCCGGATTTGCCTCCCGTATCGGTGCCGGCCTTACGGTGATGCCCGGCGGCGAGCATTGGTTCCATACGGAAGAACAAATGCGGTTTTTGGATGAATGGATAGAGAGGGAAGAGCAGAGAACATGAAATTTCCGTTCGAGGAACTTATACCCTACCGTATCGCGGCAATTATCGTTTTGGCTGTGTTTTACGGTATATATTTTGCCAAAATGCTGGTGCAGAGGCGGCATGGGATAGAAACACGCCACCTCGCCCGCGGCAAAATCCTCGCCCGTGCAAACGGATGCGATAAGCGCTATCGAAACAAGCACGTCTGCCTTTATGTCAAACGCGGTCACAAGCCCGATAATCGCTTCTGCGATTATCGGAATACCGCACAGGATAATTGCGGCCCATGCAATGTCAAACGGGAAGGGCTGAAATCCGATCAGGCTGCAAATGACCGCGATCCCGGAAACGGCAAGCAGTATGATATCCTTTTTTATTCCGCCGAGCGCAAACAGGCGTTTTAATCGGTGCAGGGCCTTTTTCATAAGCATTCCTCCTTTTTTGCATACCGTATGGGGTATGCGTATATTATACATATAGAGGTATAGGTTATCGACAGGGGATTTGAGCTTTTCTGCGGCGAACGGACCGGCGGAATAAAAAACAGCGTTTAAGGCGGTGTATTCCGCCGTAAACGCTGTTTTCGGGTAATATTTCGGTTTGCGCTACTGCATATTCGCAAAGCGCTCGACTGCTTTTGTAAAGCTTTCGATCGTCTTTTCGGCGTCGCCGTGCTCGATCCCGTCGCGCACGCAGTGCTTGATATGCCCCTCCAAAACGACCTTTCCGCAGCCGTTGAGCGCGGATTTTGCGGCGTTGATCTGTGCAAGCACATCCTCGCAGGGGACATCCTCATCCACCATACGCTCGATCGCCTGTACCTGACCGATTATCTTCTTCAGCCGGCGGTGCAGATTTTCGGCATCCATGCATTGCTTCATAATAATATCCTCCTGCCGTAAGGGGTATATGTTTATTATGCTCTGCACCCGCGGGTTTGTCAATACCCGGCAGTTTCGCCGTGCGGCGCAAATTCGCTGTTGCAATTCCGCCCGCGGCATTGTATAATCGTTTTGTGCTTCGATGCACGAAAATGATAAAGCTATAAAGCGCGGCATACCCGCGCGGAGGTAAGAAATGGAGCTTACAAAGCACTTTGAAGGCAAGAAATGGGAAATCGTCTACGGCCGCTACGACGGAATGGAAAAACGCTCTGTCGACCTGCTTTATGCGGTACTGAAAAGATATGTTCCTTATATTCCGGAGGTCGTCACCGCACCGACCGACCGTGCGCCGCGCAGGATATACGTCGGCACAAAACAGAGCAGCGGATTTATTGCGGAATACACAAAGGATATAAGCTTTGCGGAAAACGAGCTTTACTATAAGGTCGGCACGGAGGAAATAATCATTTCCGGTGCGGACGAAAGCGCGGTGTTTTACTCCGTGTGTGCTTTTGCGGATGATTTTCTTCCGTACGGGGCGAATGCGCCCGCAAAGCATATCAACGATCTTGCACCGTTTATCGATGATTTCTTCCCGGCGGAATACCGCCACGTTCCTTCCGCAAAGGAACGCGGGCTTTGGACATGGGGCCATGTTATCTTCGATTATAAAAAATACATCGAAAATCTTGCCCGCCTGAAAATGAACCGTGTGACGATCTGGAACGACGTTGCGCCCGTCAATGCCCGCGAGGTGGTGGAATATGCCCACAGCTGGGGCGTTAAGGTCATTTGGGGCTTTTCGTGGGGCTGGGGCGAGGATGTCAATATAGCAAGCGACGAATGTATGCGCGCCTGGGGCGAAAAAGCGCTCGATGTATGGAACAGCCAGTACGCCGCCACCGGCGCGGACGGAATCTACTTCCAGATGTTCACCGAAACCTCCGATTCCGAGCGCGACGGCGTATGTATTGCCTCCGCCGCCGTCAAATGGGTCAACCACATTTCGGGCAGGATACTTTCCGCTCATCCGGGTCTGCACATAGAATTCGGGCTTCATGCCACCTCTGTCCGCAGTAAGCTGGATATCATTGCCGGCACGGACCCGCGCGTGGACATCGTCTGGGAGGATTGCGGCGATTTCCCGTGGGGGTATCGTGCCTCGCTCGCAGGCGATCAGAAGGGCACGCTCGATTTTACCGATGCGATCACTTCGCTGCGCGGCGGAAACGGCTGCGGTGCCGTGATGAAGGGCGCGTGCTGGCTCAATTGGAGCATTTTTGCCAATCAGAAGGCCCCGTTCGTGCTCGGCGTGAGTGAGGAGGACGAGATCATCGAAAAGCTTCCGCTCCGCACCGAATCCATGCGTTTTCAGGAGTCGTTCTGGATGCGCAACGGTGAATATGCGCTCGAGGTAATACGGCTGTTCTGCAAAAACACGCACGGCAATGCGATAATTTCGGATCTTGCGGAGGACGGGCTTTTCGAACGCCGCGTTCACCTGCCTATCGCGCTGTTTGCCGAAATGTGCTTTGATTGCGAAAGCGATTTCAAAACGCTTCTTTCGCGGGTATCGGGCAGAAGTTATGTTAACCGCGCATGATCGGGAACCGGTTTTTTTGCCCGCACAAATCACTTGACATAATATCGTTTTAGCGCTTGACAAACAACTTGCCGTGTGGTACCATATAGGTGGTACAACAAAATTTAAAAAGGAGAAAAATCATGCGTTTTACCAAAAGAATAATCGCTTTTGCGCTCGTTGCTCTTACGGTATGTGCCTGCTTCGCTTTCGGAGTCAGCGCCGATACCGAGGAAAAGAAGCCTATTTGGGTCACTCACTTTAACGACAGCACCGTTGAAGGCGCAGGCGTAATTTTCACCGATTCCGCAAGCTATCAGGGCTGCGCTTGGTGGCTTCACATTTCGTTTGCTCCCGCTTCGGAAGTTGGCGTTTATGAAGTCAAGGAAATTTCCGACGGCACAAAGGAGGGCAAAGGCACGCCTCTTGCCATTCCCGAAGGCGGCTTCGTATATGCCGCCAACTACGGAAACAACTGGCCGGCATTAGGTCATTCCGACAAGCCTAATTATGTCACCGAAGCTTGCTCCGGCTGCATCGACGGGCTTAAAGCTTCCGTCCAGGTAGGTCAGAAGTATCACTTCTACGGGCTTGATCTCGAAAACAAGACCGTTCCCACCACCACCTCCGATAAGAACTGGTACGATGAAGGTTATGTCTGCACTGCGGAATATGCTCTTTGCACCGGCGAACACGGCGGTTCCACCCCTACCCCTGTTAAGGAAACCATCACGGTAGACGGCGAACTTAACGACAACGGCTGGAAGGCAGACGGCTGGAAGGAAGCCAACCTGAACAACAGCACCTGGCAGACAGACCCCGCCGAAGGCATCACTGCGGACATTTCCTACAAGTATCAGTTCCGCGCAGATGACGACAAGTTCTATGTAGCAGTTATTTTCGACGGCGAATCCATCGACGTTGCCGAAGGCATTGAAGACGGCAACGGAAATGGCACCTTCGTGCGCGTATGGATGCAGTCCAAGACCGCCGAAGGCTATGCCGATGCGGTAAGCTACACCCACTTCTACGATATCTACCGTCAGGGCGAAGGCACCGTTCTCCACGCATGGAAGAATACCTTCACCAACGAAAAGGGCAACAAGAAGGAAGCCATCGCCAACACCACCGGCAGCGCCGCTTCCTCCGTCAAGGACGGCAAGACCTATTACGAATTCTCCATTGATCTCGATGAATTCACCAAGGGCGACTTCCAGATGTTCCTCAACATCGGCAGCCTCTTCGGCGAAGGCGACAGCACAACTTACCTTATCACCCTTCACCCGGCTGTCGATGCTCCGATCAAGGACGACGGCAAGAAGGATCTCACCAACTTCCCGTACAACATCTGGAACACCGAAAAGGCTCTGGATGTCAAGCTTGCGGATATCAAGCTCGATAACGGCGAACCCAAGCCCCCCGTTGATGACGACCCCGACAAGAAGTATATCGAAGAGATTATCGCATCGGTCGGCGAAAAGAATCCCGACGGTCAGTTCGACCTCGTGATCGAAGCACCGGAGG
>USHI01000049.1 GCA_900554405.1 uncultured Eubacteriales bacterium
CCGCTTAAACACCCCGTAAACATAGCATATGAGGCGGCGACCGCCGATCTGGACGATATCAACTGCATAGACCCGTTCCACCTTGAAGCATACGGCGTACAGACGGTGAATTACAACCGCGATGTCGAAATATTCCCGGTGCTCAATGCGATTTTCGAAAAAATATACGGCTCCTCCCCTTATAAATCCCCCACGGACATGGGCGTGAACATGATCAAATCGGCGATAACCGATGACGAAGTCTGCCGCGAGGCGGCAAAGCAGGAGATTATCCGCCGCTATTACGAAGCGCTCTGCCAGCAAAGAAAGGGAATGGGCGGCGATGCCCCCGTATACAAAACCGAAATACTCATGAACCAGTGCGGCATTTCGCCGGAGGATCGCCCTGTCGTCGGTGCCGCCAACAAAAAGGCGGAATCTACCGGAGCTCCCGCCGCCGCAATCGACCTGCCGGACGGCAGGATAGTCACCGGCAAGACAAGCGCCCTGCTCGGCGCTTCGAGCGCAATGCTGCTGAATGCGCTTAAATGCCTTGCGGATATCGACGACGATGTTCTTCTTATGTCCCCGACGGTCATCGAACCGATACAGCGGCTCAAAACCGGTTTCCTGGGCAACCACAATCCGCGCCTCCACACCGATGAGGTGCTTATAGCGCTTTCGGTCTGTGCGGTGAGCGACGAAAACGCCCGCGCGGCGCTGGATTGCCTGAAAAGCCTTGCCGGCTGCCAGATGCATTCCTCCGTTCTGCTTTCGCAGGTGGATGAAAAGCTGCTCAAAAACCTCGGCATAAACCTCACCTGCGAACCGAAATACCAGACAAAAAAACTGTTCCACGCAAACTGAAAGGCGGTAATCCCATGACAAAAGAACAGGCATTGAATAAACTCAATCAATACGAAAAAACCTCGCTTGCGTTAAATCACGCCGGCGGAGTGCTTTATTACGACGGAGTGACCGCCGCCTCCAAGGGCAGCTACGAAATACGCGCCGTCACGGCGGGCGAGCTTTCGCGGATGCAGTACGAGCTTATCACGGATGCCGCGTTCATCGAAGCGCTTGAGGTATTAAGGCAGGATAACGCGCTCACGCCCGTGCAGAAGCGCCTTGTGAGCGAGCTTTACCGCGATTACGAGCGCCGTTCGAAGATACCCAAGGAGGAAGCGGTCGCCTTTGATATCCATGTAACGGAGGCGGAAGCCGTGTGGGACGAGGCGAAGAACAACAGCGATTTCGCCGCGTTCGAACCGTATCTGCAAAAGAATTTCGATACAATGAAGCGCTTCGCTTCCTATACCGACCCGGGCAGGGATCCGTATGAGGTCTATCTCGACCGTTACGAGCGCGGGCTGACCCGTGCGCGCTGCGACGGATTTTTTGCCGCCCTGCGCAAAAGGCTCGTGCCGCTGATCGAGCGCGTTGCGAATGCACCGCAGCCCGACCGTTCGGTTATAGAGGGCGAATTTCCGGTGGGGCTTCAGCGGGAGCTCACCGAAAAGATCATTTCCGTTATGGATATCGACAGAAGATATCTCACCGTCGGCGAAACCGAACATCCCTTCACGACGAGCTTCACAAAAAAGGACACGCGCATAACCACGCATTATTACGAATCGGATGTCGCAAGCTCGCTTTACAGCGTTATCCACGAGGGCGGACACGCACTTTACGATATGAATTCGGACGATTCTCTTTTCGGCAGCTCGCTCGAGGGCGGCGTTTCGATGGGTATCCACGAAAGCCAATCCCGTTTTTACGAAAATATCATCGGCAGGAGCCTTCCGTTCTGCGAAGTCCTGCTTCCTATCCTGCGCGGGACCTTCCCCGGCAGGTTCGATAAAGCCTGCGCGGAGGATATTTACCGCGCCGTGAACCGTTCACAGCCCTCGCTTATCCGCACGGAGGCGGACGAGCTGACCTATTCGCTCCATATCATGATCCGCTACGAGCTGGAAAAAATGATGTTCGACGGCGTTATCACCGCGCATGATCTCCCGCATGAGTGGAATCGCCTTTACAAGGAATACCTCGGTATTGATGTTCCGGACGATAAGCACGGCGTGCTCCAGGATTCCCACTGGGCGGGCGCGGCGATCGGATATTTCCCCTCATATGCGCTCGGCTCGGCATACGGCGCACAGTATCTGCGCGAAATGAAGAAGGATCTCGATGTGGATGCGGCGGTCCGCAGCGGCAAGCTCACGCAGATCAACGCATGGCTGCGCGAAAGGATATGGAAGCACGGCTGTATGCTCGATCCTTCCGACCTGTTCGAAAGCGTTTGCGGCAGCTTCGATCCGAACTGCTATGCCGATTATCTCGAAGAAAAATTCACCCGCATATACGGACTGTGAGGCATGAAGCATGAGCTATCTTGTCGGAACGGAGATACTTGACCCGGGCGACCGTGTATATATCCGCTGGACAGACGGCACGGAAACCCACGCCGTTTATAAGGATACCTTCGGCTATAATCATTTCTTTGATGCCATACCGAAGGGTGAACGCGAAATACGGCTTTCCAACCGTTTTATGCAGCTTAAAGGTATACGCATAAGAAAGGATAAGGATCAATGAAGGGTTATATAGACCTTCACACTCATTCAAACAAATCGGATGGCTCCATGTCCCCGCGTGAGCTTGTCCGCCACGCCGCGGAATGCGGGCTTGCGGCAATTGCCTTATCCGACCACGATACCGTTGCCGGTGTGGACGAAGCGCTTGCCGCGGGCAGGGAATACGGGGTGGAGGTCGTTCCGGCGATCGAGCTTTCGGTGCAGTCGGCAACCGAGACACACATACTCGGATTTTATATAGATCATCATTCAAAGGTGCTTCGTGAAGCACTGGAAAACATCAATTCCGTGCGCCGGCAAAGAACGGTTAACACCTGCGAAAAGCTCCGCGCGCTCGGATTCGATGTCACGATGGAGGAAGCGGAGGCGATAGCCCCCTCCGGGATAATCGGCAGGGCGCATTTCGCAAGGCTTATGGTGGATAAGGGGTATATTTCGAGCGTAAAAGAGGGCTTCGAAAAATATCTCGGCAACGGCAAGCCCGCTTACGACGGCACGCAGTATCTGACCGCGGAATCGGCGGTAAAGCTTATCGACGATATCGGCGGGGTGAGCTTTGTTGCGCACCCGCACCTGATAAGGCTTTCGGACGAGGCCCTTGCCGGGTTTCTGAAAACACTGAAAGCGCAGGGGCTTTCGGGCATAGAGGGATATTATAACGAATATACGCCGGAAATGCAGGAGCATTTTCAGGCGCTTGCGCGCTCGCTCGGGCTGCATATCTCCGGCGGGAGCGATTACCATGCGAAAATGAAGCCGCATATCGAGATCGGCGTGGGGCAGGGCAATATGCAGGTGCCGTACAGCGTGCTGGAAGATATCAAACGGATTGTCGCGGAAAAACATAAAATCACGGAGGAGCAGAAATGAGCAATTTCGGCTACAACAGCAAAACCTTTCTTTTGGACGGGGAACCCTTTACCGTTATATCGGGTACGATTCACTATTTCCGCCATGTGCCGCAGTATTGGCGAGACAGACTCAGAAAGCTCCGTCAGTGCGGCTTCAACACGGTCGAAACCTATGTCTGCTGGAACCTTCACGAGAGGGCGGAGGGCAGCTTCGATTTCGGCGGCAGGCTCGATCTCGGGGCTTTCCTCGATATCGCGGCGGAGGAGGGTTTGAAGGCGATCGTCCGCCCCGGCCCGTATATCTGTGCGGAATGGGATTTCGGCGGGCTGCCCGCGTGGCTGCTCAACCACCGCAACATGCGTGTGCGCTGCATGGATGAAGAATTTCTGTTTTACGAAAAGCGTTATCTTTCCGCCGTATTCGATATCCTGCGCCCCCGCCTTGTTACCTGCGGCGGCAACGTGATAATGCTTCAGGTGGAAAACGAATACGGCTCCCCCGGCAACCATCACGAATATATAGACCACCTTGCCGACTTTTTCCGCGAAAGCGGTATAAACGTTCCGCTGTTCACCTCGGATGGTCCAAGCGTGAACTGCCTTTCCGGAGGTACGTCCGAAAAGCTTCTTGCGACACTCAACTTCGGCTCCAATCCGAAGGGCTCGTTCGGGCTGCTCAAAGAATTCCGCCCGAATCAGCCGATGATGTGCTCCGAATTCTGGGAGGGGTGGTTCGACGTATGGTACGGTCCGCATCGCCGCCGCGAACCGGATGATGTCGCTGCCGTTTTCGACGAAATACTTTCCATGGGCGCGAACGTCAACTTTTATATGTTCTGCGGCGGAACGAATTTCGCCTTTACAAACGGCGCAAACTGCGACGTGAATTATACCCCGCAGACAACGAGCTACGATTACGATGCCATGCTTACCGAAAACGGCGATCTGACAAAGCGCTTTTTCGAGGTGCGCGAGGTCGTCGGAAAGCATTTCGGCAATCTGCCGGAGCTCACGGTGGGCAACCTTCCGCGCCGCGGCTACGGCGATATCCGTCTTTCGGAATCGGCACCGCTGTTTTCGAACCTTGCAGCGCTTTCAAAGCCCGTTATATCCTCCTATCCGCTTACGATGGAGGAGCTGGGCGCCGATTTCGGGTTTGCGCTGTATTCCGCGGAGGTCTGCGGCCCGGTGTGCGGCGAGCTTGATCTCGATCCGCTGCGCGACCGTGCAATGTTCTTCTTAAACGGCTCCTATGCCGGCACGAAAGAACGCTCCGGCAGGAACGATACCGTGCGGGTGGAAACGCCCGCGGGGACAAATGTCCGTGTGGACGTGCTTGTCGAAAACCTCGGCAGAATCAATTACGGCGTTCACATGTCGGACAATCGCAAGGGGCTTATCAACAGCGTTCGCATAGATCAGCAGCATATCTTCGGATGGACGATGTACCCGCTCACGATGGACGATCTTTCCGCCCTCTCCTTCGGAGCTGCTGCGGAAAGCGGCGATTGCCCTGCATTTCTGCGCGGGTATCTCGATATCGGCGGCGAACCGGAGGACACCTTCATAAGGCTCGACGGCTTCCATAAGGGCTTTGTCACGGTAAACGGTTTCAATATCGGCAGATACTGGAACGACGCAGGCCCTCAGAAAACGCTTTATCTTCCCGCACCGCTGCTCAAAAAGGGCAGAAACGAGATCATCGTTTTCGAACTCCACGGCTTTGAAGAAAACCGCATAGAATCCGTAGACACACCCGACCTCGGGTGATACGGGCAGCGCGAAGGGCAAAAACTCCCTTCGCGTTCTTTCTTTCGGTAAAAACGCCGCAAATGCTGTTGCAAAGGGCATTGTTTTATGGTAATATAAACAAGAACCGTACCGAAAGGAATCCGTGCGTATGAAAAAACGAATCATTGCCGTGCTCATCACCTGCATTACGCTTGCCTGCGCGATAATTTCCCCCTTTCCGGGGAGCATTTCCGCGCGTGCCGGCGAAAGAATGGGCGATATCACGAACGACGGAGCTATCGACTCGAATGACTATCTTTATGCGAAAAGGATCATCCTGGGCACCTACACGCCGAACGATTATCAGCTTACCGCGCTTGATCTCGACGGCAATGGTGTGCTGGATGCATACGATTACCTTTACCTCAAACGCATGGTGCTCGGCACATATACCTACAACCACAAAACAAATTATGTCAATGTCAGCGCCGGGAAGATATATACGCTTTCCGCGCCGGCAAGCAAGACTTATCCGGACAGCCACGGCTGCGAGCTCACGGACGGCGTGGATTTCACTGCCAACGATCACGCGGCTTACACCGATGAACGCTTCTGCGGCTTCGACTTCAACCCGGATATAACGCTCGACCTTGGCACGGAGGGCAGGTATCTCAACCGCTTCGAGCTGAGCTATCTCTGCACCACCGGTGCCGGCATAAATGTCCCGGGGCGCATAACCGTTTACGGCTCCGCGGCCCGAAACGGCGCCCGGGCGACGCTGCGCATAATGCAGAAGGGCGCATACAGGGACGATCGCATCGCAAAGGCGGTGCTCGAACCGCAGTCGGAATGCAATTATCGCTATATCCGCTTCTCCGCCGAAAGAAAATCCGGTGCATCGTGGGTGTTTATCAGCGAAATATCCGTTTATGCCAACCTGCTTCCGCGGACAAACGAATACGACCCGGCGCTCGATGCCTATAAAGCCGATACGACAACTGATGCGCAGCGTACCTCCAATCTGAACTCGGTTTCGGGAGGGAAATCCCACCCCGCCGCGGAGGACGTCTGCAATTCCGTTTCCGCCGGCGCGGATATAACCGTCGACTGCGCACGGCTTGATACCCGTGTATCGCAGGATATAAAGCTGCTCACCGACGGCGCCGCCACCGGCGCGACCTTCGGGAGCAACGCATGGGTCGGCATTTCCGCCGAAAGCGAATCGAACGTTGTTATAGACCTCGGCGAGGTCTGCACGGATATATGCTCCTTCCGCGTGCATTGCCTCAACCGTCCGGCATCGCTCATACGCCTGCCCGGGTGCGTGGATATCGCCGTGAGTAAAGACGGAAAGACCTTCACCGACATTGCCAGGGGCTATACGCCGAAGACATCACAGACAAATTACACCGTTTCGATATCGCTTCCCAAGCTGGCATCGGCAAGATATATCCGCTTTACAATGCCCGCGGGCAAGGGGTATTACTGGTTCGAGGAAATATCCGTGCTTGCTCACCGCCCCGCGCCGGAGCAGAGGTTCGTTTACGGCGATCTGGATATGGAATTCGGCGTGGAAGAGAAGTTCCACCCTGCCGGCGATGCCGATTACAACGATGAGATCAACCTGGTTTCGGGCAGGAGCTGTCAGATCGTGAGCGAACTTGCCATGGACGAGGAGACCTATTCCAAGGATAACACGGCGGAAAGCGATCCGCTGCTCACCGACGGCTATCTTAATCCTTCCACCTCCGCGGGGCTGAACTGCTATAACGGCAAATGGTTCCACTTCCGCTACGGCGACAGCCGCAGGGTCTATTTCGATCTCGGCGCCGAAAGCGCCGTGACCGGATTCTCCGCACGCTTCCTCCGCTGCGACAGGCGCGGCGTTTACGCCCCCTCCAAGGTTCGCTTTGCGCTTTCCGAAAACGGAACCGACTGGTATGTGGTCGGCGAGAAGGAAACATCCTACACCAAGGCGGATGAGATCATCACCGTCGAAGCAACACTCGATTCCGCGCTCCGCGCACGTTATGCCATGGTGCTGTTTGCCGTGAACGACCATGTTTTTGCCGATGAATTTACGGTTTCGGGCAAAAAGAACACCTCCGGTGTTACATCCGTTGCCGATTCCGGCTTGGAATCCGTCAGCTTCGACAGCGCCGGCAGAAACGCGTATCAGGCACCGGGCGAGGATATACTCGGCGGAACAAAGGATATCGCGCTCATATACCACAATATCCAGCGCGACGACAGGGATTTCTTCCTCCCCTATGTCGGTTATGTCGATGAGGACGGGAACGTTAAGGACACCATGTTCGACGGCTATCTTTTCCTCCCCTCCACAAGTGCGCTTCCCAGCGGCGGACATGCCTACGGAAAGAATGTTTATACCGATTGGCTTGCGCTGTATGACGATATTTTCGCCACGGGACAGGGGCTTTCGGCGCTCGATTCCGCGGCGCAGCAGGTAAAAACAAAGCTCGGGCTTTCCGAATTGAAGCTCAAGGTGTTCCTTACCATACCGCATATGGATGAAAGTGTTACCGATTTCGGCGATGCAGACGGCGACGGTGTCACCGAAAATCTTTCCTCGCTTGATGAGCGCGTGAAGGTCGCCACGCTTTATGCCGATAAACTCACCCGCCGTTTTGAATCCGGCAAATACAAAAATCTTTCGCTGTGCGGCTTTTACTGGTTCCACGAATCCATCGACGAAAAGGATGCCGTCACCGCGCGTGCGGTGAACGAGGCGTTCGGCAAGCAGGGCAGGCAGATGTTCTGGATACCCTACTTCCTTGCCAAGGGATATTCCGAATGGGAAAGCTTCGGATTTACCTCCGGCTGCCTGCAGCCCAATTATGCCTTCCACGAAAACGTTTCGGAACGCAGGCTTTACGATGCGAGCGAGCTTGCGAAAAAGCATGGAATGAGCATCGAGCTCGAAATAGACGAAAAGGCGTTTTCGGATATCAGATTCTTCAAGAAGTACATGGACTATATGTCCGGCGGCGTCAAGTACGGATACATGAACGAAAGCATCCATATGTACTACCAGGGTACGGATATTTTCCGCAAAGCGGCGGAATCCGAGGATGCGCGTATAAGACTGATTTACGATTATACCTACCGCTTTATCAAGGGCACGCTCGAGCTTACTCCGCAAGCCCCGGCAGGTGAGCTGATCACCGCGGATAAGGACACGGCGCTTTCCGGCACGCTGGATAACGATAAAGGCAGGCGTGTGTTCCGGCTCGGCGCAACGCCGGCTCACGGCAGCGTGACATTAACCGAAACCGGCGAATATGTCTATTATCCCAACAAGGGCTTTACCGGAACGGATAGCTTTACCTATACGGTGAGCAATTATCTCGGCGTTTCGGAAAGCGTTACCGTGGAGATAAAGGTCTCGTAAGCATGAAATTCTCTTTCGGCAAAAAAGCGGCGCTGTTTCTTGAATTTTTCGGGATCGGTGCCTTTACCGTCGGCGGCGGTTATGCCATGATCCCGCTTATCCGCCGTGCTGTCGCCGAAAAGCGCGGCTGGATAGACGGCTCCGAAATGATCGACATCGTCGCCGTTTCGGAATCCACTCCCGGGCCGATCGCAATCAACGCCGCGACATTTGTCGGTTACCGCGTTGCCGGATTCGGCGGCGCGTTCTTCGCGACACTCGGCGTGGTGCTGCCCTCGTTTATCGTCATACTGATCGTTTCGTATCTGCTCGGAAGCATCGCCGGGCTGGAAACCGTTCGTTATGCATTTGCCGGGGTGCGCGCCGCGATCATCGCGCTCATATTGAAGGCGCTGCTCGATATGCTGCGGCAATGCCCGAAAAACCTTCTTTCCGCGCTGCTTGCCGCGGGCGTTGGGGGATACGCGCTCTTTCGCGGAACGGACGTTTTTTCCGCTCTCACCGCCGGCGCTCTCC
>USHI01000050.1 GCA_900554405.1 uncultured Eubacteriales bacterium
CCCGCGGAGAGGATACTGCAAATCAGTTGCAATCACACCGCGTGCATTATCGGCGGTTTTCCCACCCGGTTTTACCGCCTGTCAGTCGATGTTGACGGTTATTATGCGTGTTTCGCTGCGGCAGTAGCCGACATCGACACTCACCGCAAAGCTGTCGCTGCCCTTGTAGCCCGCGGGCGCGGTGTAGACCACCTTGCCGTCGCGGTTCAGGCGGACACTGCCGTAACGCGGCGACATTTCCAAAACAAGCCTGCCACCGGCGGAGGCTGCGTTGCCGACATCGATCTGCCCTTTCCACACGCCGTTTTCGGCGTTCACGGAAGCAGGGTTCGTGTCGAAATCGAAATCCTTTTCGGTAAACACCTTGTATTCGCCCTTGGCAAAGGCGTATGTATCGTCATAAAGCGCGCGGGTGGCATCGTCCTTCGAATAGCAGGTCGTGTAGAACGCGCCGGGAATGCCGTTCGTGTAATATATCTTTACGGAGTTCATGTAGCCCGTCTGCGCACCGACGATCATGTATTCGCGGTAGCGGGCGGCATCGATCGGATCTTCGGGATTGTTTATCTCCATTTCGACACACATCCCGAGCATCTTTGTAAGATCGGCATTGACGTAAAGCCGTTCGTTTGTCGCATCCTTGCTGAACATATAGTTCGGCTGCATGCTGGCAAGGTCAAACCCGAGCTCCTGCCATTCGGAATACCCGCTTGCCTGATAATAGGGGATCCAGAACAGCTTTTTGCCGAGCTTGTGCGCGTAATCCGCGGCATAGGCGATAAGCTCCGCCTCGTCCGGATCGGAATAATCGATGGCTTCCTCAAACCAGTAAAAGCCGCAGAATTCGAGGTTTTTGTAATTGCGCCCGTTGAAGCGGTTAAGCTCCTCGTCCATTATCCACTTTATGGCTTTTTTTCTGTCTGCGATATTCGAAAAATCTTCGTTTTTGCCATCGCCGTCGATATCGCCGAATTCGTTTTTTTTGCCGTCGCCGACGGTTGTGAAGGTGTAAAGGACGGAGGTGTACACCTTGACCTTTTCATCCACGCCGAGCTGCGAATAAACATCGCCGACGCACTTTTCCAGCGCGTCCATGTTGCGATCCTTTTCGTAGATATCGTTCACATAGGTGCGCCAGCCGTCCGCCGATTTGGCTTCGTCGGAATAATTGAAGCGGGTGTACGGGAGATAAAGGTACGCATCGAAGAAGGTGTCGGTTATGTTGCCGTCCTTATCTAGATACGCCACATAGGGGAGATACTGCTCCGGGGTGATCATGCCGGCTTCGTCCGTGCCGTTCGGCCCGTTTCCGGGCAGGCAGTGGTAGGAAAGCAGCATATTGTGAACATTGTCGAAAGCTTCGGGCTTGATGTAGCCGAGCTCGACCGGATTATCGCCGTTCGGGTCGTCCGGGGTAACGGGCGCGGCATTCTGTGCGTTTTTCTTCCCGGTGACGGTGAATTCATCGATATAAGTATGGACATCGCACATAAAGGAAAGCTTTACAAACCGTGCGCGCACGGGTGCGGAAAGCTTTTCATCCAGCCGCAGGATGGTGTTGCCGCCCTTTACGGAAACATTCACACGCAGGAACACCGTCTGCCATTCGGTGCCGTTTTCGGAAACGAAAATCCGCAAATAGCGCGGCAGCTTTACGCCGACATCAGTGTCGCGCAGCAGCCCGACGGTAAATCCCTCCACGGAAACGGTCTTGCCGAGGTCGTAAACAAAGCTCCTCGTGCCGCCGCGGGTAATGTGGAACCAGCCGCCGTCGGAATATGCGGCGGCGCCGGCAAGGCTGCCGTCGGTGAGCATACGGAAGCTTTTGGAATTGTACCAATCGGTCGCAAGATCGCTCGTAATGGTTTCGGTGGCATCGGCATAAACGGGTGTCATGCCGGATATGAGGTTGCGTGTTTCGTTATACCCCTCCTCGCTTTCCGGATAGTATTCCGGCGCGGAGGGAGCGGTTATCCCGGGCAGCCCGTAATATTTATCGAGCTTTATAAGGCTGCCGTCGTCGGCACCGTCGTATTCCTCGCCGTATGCAACGGCAGATATCTCGCCGAGGAAGAACCATGTCGCCGTTTTTTCGGAAAAGGTGTATCGGATATACCTTGCGGTGACCGAGCCCTGCAGGCGGACAACGTGATCGTAATAAGCGCTTGCGCCGAGATCATCGGGAAGCAGCGAAACCCCGACATCCACATAGTTTTTATCCTCGCCGGCGACGGAGACCGTCATCCTGCGGGCGGCGGCGATACCGTAGCTGTGCAGCACAAGTACGCGCGCCGTGAAATCGGATATGCCTTCCTTTTCGGATCCGAGGTCGAAATCTATGACCTCGTCGCCCTTGCGTGCGCCGTAAAAGCCGACCCAAAGCCCCTGATCCGAAAATCCGGTGGGCGAAAGTCCGTCCGTGAGTATTTTACGTTCCGTATCCGGGTATTCCGAATTCGGCTCGCGCGAAGAAGAATAGGACAGACCCCCGAGCAGATTGCTGCTGCCCGAGGGTCTGTCCGTATCGTTTTTGAGAATGCTGTCTATCGCGGCAATACGCGCCATTGCTTCCGAAATTTCGGAAGCATCCGCGGAAGTACCGTCGGTACTTTCGGCGGCGCTGCCGGCGGCAGAGCTGTCATCCGTTTTCGCACAGCCGAGGGTAAACGCAAAACTCAGAGCGAGTAATGCACATAAAAGCTTCTTCATGGGTTTTCTCCTTTATTATGCACGATCGGCCGTGCGATAATGTTCAATTGTGGGTTATCTGCGTGCTGCGGAACGATCCTTTCGGATTATTTCGCGTAAACCTCTACTTCGTTGAGGAACATCCAGACGCCGTTGCCGGTTTTGACGGTGAAGGAAAACTTGACGTATCTGCCGGAAACGTTTTTGAGCGCGAGATCTGCCCAGGCGGGAGCATCGCCGGTCGGAAGGGTGAGGTCGCCGACCTTAGTGAAGGTCTTGCCGTCATCCGAAACCGAGAAGGAGATGGAGCCGGGAATCCCGATACCGGAGGTGTTGCACGGCCAGATGTGAGCTCTTGCGGCAGTCATGTTTTCGACCTTTTTGCCGAGATCGAGAACGACTTCGCCGACACCGTCGACAGTGTTGTTTTTCTCGGAATTTGCGTTTGCGAGGAAGCCGAACCAAGCGTTGTTGTATTCGGTGGTTTCCGCTGCAACGCCGTCGGTAAGGTCTGCGCTGTAAGCAGGGTTGTCTCCGTTGACTTTAAGGCCGATCGGGGTCTTGCCCTTGGCAACGTTGGTGCCTTCGACACTTACGGGATCCTTGGAGGTGTCTTCGGAGGATTCCTCTGTCTTGGAGGATTCCTCTGTCTTGGAGGATTCTTCTGTCTTGGAGGATTCTTCTGTCTTGGAGGATGCCTCTGTCTTGGAGGATTCGGCTGTCTTGGAGGATTCGGCTGCCTTGGACTCGGCAGCGGAGGATTCTTCATCCTTGTTGCAGGCAGCAAAAACAAAGCAGGAAGCCACGAGAACAAGTGCGAGAAGCAATGCGATCTTTTTCATGTTAAAACTCCTTTATAGATTCGTTCGATTAAATTATACAACACACATTGCATTTTGTCAACCCTGTTTTATCTATTTGCCGAAACGATCAGCGGCGGGTATATTCAAAATCTGCCTTTTTGCCCGCGGAAGCGAGCGAGAGTATATGCTTTATATCCCGCTCCGTTTCGTTCGTGAACAGCAGAGTAAGCAGCCCGACCCCGTGCTTTTTCAGCTCGGAGGCGCGGTCGGCGCGGTAGCCGGGGAGCGAATTGTATATCGTATTCGTGTGGTTCGGCGCCCCGATGACCGGGAAGCGCGCGCCGCTCCTGTCCGAAAGCGCACCGCGGCAGGGCGGTTCGCCGCCGCACCTCCCCTGCGAACGCAGAATACACACGCGGGTGTACATCAGCGGCGTTCTGCCGTAAACGATGTATTCCAGCGCGCAGCGGCTGGAACGGGCAAACGTGCCCTCCGTTTCCGGCGAGAGCATAAGCGAGGAGAAGGAATAATTATCGAGCGTTTCGAGCGTTTTCCGGTTGTAAACGTTCAGGGAATAATCGCCGTGGAGGAAAAATCCCGCGCACAGCTTTGCCTGGTAAAGCCCGGATACCGTCGCATGGCGCACACCGGCGGAAAGGGCTGCGGCAAGCTGCCGCTTTACCTCCGGCAGCTCGTGCACGAAAATACTGCGCGGCAGCACGGCGGAAATCCTTTCCGCACAGCCCGCGCCCGCCGCAGCCGCAGCCGCATAAAGCGGCACGTCGATGCGAACGCATTTATCCGCGATATCGCGCAGCAGTGCGGCGGAGGGAAGCCCGTATTCGAACCGTGCGACGATCCCCTGCTGGAGCTTTGCCGGGAAGCAGCTCCCGGAATCCCTTTCAGGCAGATTAAACCCGCCCGGAAGCGGGCAGGGCGGCAGAGCGCGCGGCGGATATGCCGGCGCGCGTGTTACGGTGACGGCGGCTGTACGCTTTTTATCGCGCTCGCTGCGGAAGCCGAACATGGAATCGTCGATCCGCCCGTCGTAATAGCCGCTTGTGAACCCCCCGCGGGAGAATACGTCCGCAAGAAAGCGCAGCTCCTTTTCCGTCGCATTGCGGTGTTCGTCGATAAGCCGCCGGTAAACGCTTGTGACGGCATAAACATAATCCGGGCTCTTCATTCGCCCCTCTATTTTAAGGCTTGTCACGCCGCTTTCGAGCACCGAATCCATTCTGTCCGCAAGGCAGAGGTCTTTGAGCGAAAGCGCATACCCGTTGCCGCAGGGCAGGCGGCAGGGCTGTGCGCATTCGCCGCGGTTGCCGCTTCTCCCGCCGATGACCGAGCTCATAAGGCAGCCGCCGCTTTCGCTCACGCACAGTGCGCCGTGAACGAATATTTCGGTTTCCGGCACGGCGGCGGCAAAGTCTTTTATATCCTCTTCGGGAAGCTCCCGCGCAAGCACCGCGCGGGTGAACCCGAAATCCTTCAGAAATTCGGCATCGAGATAGGAATGTATCCTCAGCTGAGTGCTTGCGTGCAGGGCAAGGGAAGGGTATTCGCGCCTTATCTGCGCGGCAAGCCCGAGATCC
Organism: uncultured Eubacteriales bacterium; assembly: GCA_900554405.1. Classification (GTDB taxonomy): domain Bacteria; phylum Bacillota; class Clostridia; order Oscillospirales; family CAG-382; genus Coliplasma. The sequence continues at coordinate 5,087 of USHI01000050.1, forward strand.
TGTATGATTATCGCATCCGGGCGCACCTCACGCGCAAGAAAGCCGACATATTCCATAGCCGAAGCAAATTCCCTGTCGCGGATAAGGGTATTGAGCGTAATATGCAGCCGCACGCCGTTTCTGCGGCAGAGCGAAGCCGCCGAAACGAGAGTTTCGCGGTCGAAATTGCCGGCGTTCATACGCGCGTTGAACACCGGCCCGCCGAGATATACCTCGTCCGCGCCGGCATCGACGGCGGCACGCAGCGCCGGCATTGAACCGGCAGGCGAAAGAAGAAAAGGCATTTTCTCACCTCATATCAGATCCGTATAACGGTATTTTGCAGGGGAACGCACCGCGGAGGCAGGCACGCTGTTCTTTTCATACCGGATCAACACCCCCGCAGATTACGATAATTTCAATGTACCGACCGAAGTATAACACGGATTCTAAAACATTTCAACCGTTTTCGGGCTTGCCGGCCGGGGTGCGGGGAGAATTTCTGCGGCAGCGGCGAAGAACATATCCGCACGGTATTTTCAATATACGGCATACACGGCATTTGTTGGGGCAAAACTATTGAAATGGCGGCGAATGTGTGGTAAAATGGCAGGACTGTAATGCATATAATTGATGTAAACGGAGAGATAGACATGATAGCAAACCCCACTTTTTTCGAAAACGAAGGCGGCAGCCGCAACGGTTACGACCTTTTTTCAAGACTTCTTAAAGACAGAATAATCCTTGTATTCAACGAGATCAACGACGATCTCGCGTGCAGCATCGTGGCGCAGCTTCTGTTTCTCGAAGCGCAGGATCCGGAAAAGGATATAACCATGTATATCAATTCCCCCGGCGGCAGCGTTTCCGCGGGGCTTGCGATATATGACACGATGCAGAGCATCCGCCCGGATGTTTCCACCGTTTGCGTCGGCGCGGCGTGCAGCATGGCTGCCGTGCTGCTTTCCAGCGGCAAAAAAGGCAAAAGATACGCGCTGCCGAACAGTGTCGTGATGCTTCACCAGGTCATCGGCAGTATCGGCGGGCAGACAAGCGACATACTCATCGCTTCGGATTTCACGAACCGCACCAAAAACCGCCTGAACGCGCTGCTTGCCGAAAGCACCGGCAGGGATATAGCCGTTGTCCGTGCCGATACCGAGCGCGACAACTGGATGTATGCCGAAGAAGCGCTTGAATACGGCGTTGTGGATGAAATAGTCAAAAGAAAATAACGGAGCGCGTATAATGTTTGTTTCAACCGCGATCCGTGTTATCACGATGGTCGCCTTCGGGGTGCCCGGGTATCTCCTTGTGCGCTTTCGCGCGCTCGGCGAGGAACACATAAAGGCATTTGCGAAATTCCTGCTTTATGCCTGCCAGCCCGCGCTCACCCTGCACGCGCTCGATTCCGTCGATTCGAGCCCGGAGCTGATCGGAAACATCGGCATATTTTTCGCCGTGACGCTTGTCGCGCAGTGCGTTGTCGTGGCGCTGTACTGCCTGATCTTCCGCAGGTCGCTCCGTGCGCCCGCAAAGCGCGTCTGCGCCGTTGCCGGAGTTTTCGGCAATGTCGGATTTATCGGCATACCGCTGCTGGAAGCGCTTTTGCCGGAATGCCCGGAAGCTCTTGCCTATTCGGCGGCGTTTTCCACCTCCATGAATCTGCTCGCCTGGACACTCGGTCTGCTGATGCTCACGGGGGAGAAAAAATATATCAGCTTCCGCGCCGTATTCGTCAACCCGGCTATGATATCCTCCATAGCGGCATTTGTGCTGTTTGCGTTCGGGATAAAGCTGCCGGCGGCGATCGGATATTATATCGAAACGCTGGGCGATATGTCCATTGCCGTATGTATGACTGTGCTCGGAATGCGCCTTGCCTGCAAAAGCCTGCGAAGCATATTCACCAACCCGGATGTTTATGTTTCGGCATTCTTCAAGCTGGCGGTGTTCCCCGCAATAACGGCTTTGATGTTCGCGCTTCTTCCGGTCGACGGAGCGCTCAAAAGCGCGGCGTTTATACTTTGCTGCTGCCCGACGGCGGCAATGATCCAAAGCCTTTCCGAAACCCACGGCGGCGATTCGGCAACGGCGGCGGATGCCGTTCTGGCTGCAAATCTTTTGTGTATATTCACCGTTCCGCTGATGTGGACGGCTCATTCGCATCTTCTCATATGAAAGGAGCCATTAACGAATGAAAAAGAAACTGCTTGTACTTTTCGGCGGCGAAAGCTCGGAGCACGAAGTAAGCTGCGTTTCCGCGGCGAATGTCTGCGAAAACGCCGATAAGAATATTTTCGATATTATCCTGATGGGCATCACGAAGGACGGCAAATGGTGGCTTTATGACGGCGGCACCGAACATATGCGCAGCCACAGCTGGCAGGAGGACACGGCCAATCTCCGCCCCGCGGTGATATCGCCCTGCAAGGCGCACCACGGCATACTTGTGTTCGATAAGCCGCGTTCCTCCTTCGAGGTCGTACATATAGACATCGTGTTCCCCGTGCTGCACGGCAGGAACGGCGAGGACGGCCGTATGCAGGGGCTTTTGGAGCTTTCGGGCATACCGTATGTCGGAAGCGATACCTTTGCCTCCGCCGTCGGCATGGATAAGGAGGCAACAAAGCTTCTGTGCAGGAACGCGGGCGTGCCGGTGGTTCCCTTCATCGTCGCTTACGAGGGCGAGGACGAAGCCGCCCTTGCCGAAAAGAGCGAACGCGAATACGGGTTCCCCGTTTTCGTAAAGCCGGCAAACGCGGGCAGCTCCGTGGGCATAACCAAAGCGCACAACGAAAAAGAGCTTCTGAGCGGAATAAGGCTTGCTTTTGAAAACGATAAAAAGCTTCTGATCGAGCCGGCTGTCGAAGGCCGCGAGATCGAGATCGCCGTTTACGGCAACGAAGCGCTCACCGCCTCCGTGTGCGGCGAGATAATCCCCCACAGCGATTTTTACGATTACGAAACGAAATACATAAACGATTCCGCCGAATGCATCGCCCCCGCCGAAGTCGCGCCCGAGGTTTCGGACAAAATGCGCGAAGCGGCGTGCAGGGTTTACAAAGCGCTCGGCTGCGCCGGGCTTTCCCGCGTGGATTTCTTCCTGACGGATACGGGCTTCATGCTCAACGAAATAAACACGCTCCCCGGCTTCACACCGATAAGTATGTACCCGAAGCTCATGCAGTGCATGGGCGTAAGCTACGGCGGGCTTATCACCGGGCTTGCAGAGCTTGCGGAGAAGCGCCATGGATAACCGGCCGATCGGCGTTTTCGATTCCGGCATGGGCGGGCTCACCGCCCTGCGCGAGCTGATACGCCTGCTCCCGGGCGAGGATATGGTCTACTTCGGCGATAACGCACGCATACCCTACGGCACGAAATCGCCGGAGGTGATAAAGCGCTTTGCGCTTCAGGATGCACGTTTTCTTGCGCAGACGGGCGTAAAGGCGATGCTTGTCGCCTGCGGCACCGTCAGCAGCACCTGCATAGAGGATATCCGCAAAGCCTTCCCGGAAATGCCGGTTATCGGCGTTGTCGCCGCAGCGGCAAAGAAGGCTGCCGCGCTTGCGCTTGCGGAAAAGGAGAAGGACGGCGTTATCGTACTCGGCACGAGCGCCACCGTAAAGGCGGGCGCCTTCCCGCGGGAAATCGCGAAATACGGCGATATCGCCGTGGAAAGCGTTGCCTGCCCGATGTTTGTCCCGCTGGTCGAAAACGGCTTTACCGCGGCGGACGACACCGTTGCAAACGCCGTTGCGGAAAAATATCTTGCGCCCTTCCGCGGCAAAAGGTTTTCCTGCGCGATACTCGGCTGCACGCATTATCCACTGCTTTCGGACGTTATCGCAAAGCAGCTTCCCGGCTGCTCGCTTATAAGCTCCGGCCGCGCCCCCGCGGGCCGGCAGTG
>USHI01000051.1 GCA_900554405.1 uncultured Eubacteriales bacterium
ACATTCTCGCAGGCGCTCGTTAATTCCTGCAACCCGGCTTTCGTTTATGTCGGCACGTCCGTCGGCACAACGCTGTTCAAAAAGTATTTCGAGGAATTCGGCTACACCAAGCCGACCGGCAGCAATATCACCGGCGAAGCCTCCACGATATATTTCGGAACGACGGGGACCCAGTTCGAAGCCTTGGAGCTTGCCGTGTATTCCTTCGGGCAGACCTTCAAGGTCACGCCTTTGCAGCATATACGCGCGCTTTCGGCTGTTGCCAACGGCGGCAGGCTCGTTGTGCCGCACACCGTGAAATCGCTTGTGGATAATTACGGCAATGTCGTAAAGACGTTCGAATATGCTTCCGACCGCCAGGTCATTTCGGCGCAGACCTCCGAAACGATCTGCCGCATACTTACGAATTCCACAAAAAACGCCTGCGTTTCTGGTTATAACGTTATCTCCAAAACCGGCACCTCCGAAAAGCGCGATACCGAACGTAAGGACGATTACATATCCTCCTGCGTTACGTTCGCACCCGCGGAAGACCCGCAGATAGCAATACTTGTTCTTGTGGATGAACCGACCCAGGGCAAGCACTTCGGCGGTCAGGTCGCCGCGCCGATCGTTTCGAATATCCTTTCCGAGGTTCTTCCGCATCTCGGCATTGCGCCCGACGGCGGTGAAAGCGAAACCGTAAAGATACCCGATTACCGCACGCTCTCCGTAGAAAACGCAAAAAGCGCAGCGGAAAGCGCCGGTCTGAAGTGCATTGTAAAGGGCAGCGGCGAACGCGTTGTCGACCAGATGCCGCGCATGGATTCCGCCGTCACGAAGGACGGCGTTGTGATACTCTATACCTCCGGTGCGGATGTTGTGGCGGATGTCAGTGTGCCCGATCTGAAGGGCAAAACTCCCACCGCAGCCATAAAGGCTCTGCTGAACAGCAATCTTAACGTGAAGGTGTCCGGCATATTCAATAATGATTATAAAAACTGCCATGTAAAAGCGCAGTCGGTCGCCGCGGGCGAAAAGGTATACCCGGGCACCGTGATAACCATCGAATTCATTTACGAGGAATCCATAGAATGACGACCGATCTTTATACGATAGCGCGTGTCTGCGGCGGTACGCTCGCCCCCGGCGCAAACGGCGCACGGCGTGTCTGCGGCTTTTATACCGACAGCCGCACGGCGGAAAAAGAAAAAATATTCCTTGCGATAAAGGGCGAGCATTTCGACGGCAATTCCTTTGCGGGTGCGCTCGTGCAGGGCGGGCATGCCGCCATTGTGAGCGAGCCTTCGGCAGCCGTGCGGGGCGATGTGATACTCGTGCGCGATGTTCGCGCCGCTTTGCTTACCCTTGCGAGGTACTATCGCGAAAATGTCATTTCCGGGGTGAAGGTGGTCGGCGTTACCGGCTCTGTCGGCAAGACTACCACAAAGGAAATGATCGCACTTGCGCTTTCGGCAACAGAAAAGGTGTTCAAAACGCCCGGCAATGCCAACAGCCTGCTCGGGCTGCCGATATCGCTGCTTTCGGTGCCGGAGGATGCCGATCCCGCCGTGCTTGAAATGGGCATAAACCAGCCCGGCGAAATGGAAAGGCTTTCCTCGGCTGCAATGCCGGATATTTCCGTTGTGACAAATATCGGGCATTCGCATATAGAGTTTTTTGGCACGAGAAAGGCAATCTGCGCGGAAAAACTTCGTGTCGCTTCACACTCCGCGCCCGGCTCGAAGATCCTGCTTTGCACGGATGAACCGCTTCTTGCGGGGCGGGAAAGCGTTTACGGTGCACGGGTCGTCGCAGTTTCCGCAGCTTCGCCGAGTGCTTACGCATATGCGACCGATGTGGTGGATACGGCAAACGGACTTTCCTTCACCGCGCATATCGGCGGCGGGGAATATCCGGTTTCGCTGCCGGCCGGCGGGCGGCATTTCCTGCTCAATACGCTAGATGCTCTGGCTGTGTGCGCGCTTTCGGGCGCCGATGTTTCTGCCGGCGCAAAGGCGCTTTGCGGTTACAGGAGCGACGGCAAACGTCAGTATATATACACAAGCGGCGGGCACACGGTAATATCCGATTGCTACAACGCATCGCCGGAATCGGTTGCCGCCGCGCTTTCGGTGCTTTCCAAAGCCGGGGGCAGGCGGATCGCCGTGCTCGGCGATATGCTCGAGCTCGGTGCGAGTGCCGGCGAGCTTCACCGCGAGGTCGGCAGAGCCGTTGCCGGCAATGCCGATGTATTGGTCACATACGGCACACTGGCACGCTTTATCGCCGAAACGGCTGCGGTACCGGAGGTATACAGCTTTGCGCAGGATGACCGCGCGGGGCTTGCGGAGTTTTTATCCTCGTTTGTCATGCCGGGGGATACCGTGCTTTACAAGGCAAGCAACGGTATGCGCCTTTCGGAGCTGATCATATAAACAAAGAAAGTACAGGTCGTTTTTATGGATATCCGCATTCTTGCCGCCATTGCCGCGGGGGTGGCGTTTGTTATCGCCGCAGTGCTGTATAAAATATTCATCCCGGTGCTCCGCAAGGTAAAGCTCGGGCAGAAGATATTGGAGATCGGGCCTTCCTGGCATAAATGCAAGGAGGGCACTCCCACGCTCGGCGGTCTGTTATTCACGCTGGCTGCGCTTGCCGCGATAGCCGCCGCATACGCCTTCGGTAAGGATGGCAGGCTCGGCATTACACCACTTGCGCTTGTTTTCGGTTTTGCTCTTCTGAACGGGCTTATCGGGTTCGTGGATGATTATGTCAAGCTGTTCAAAAAGCGCAATAAAGGGCTTTCGGCAGGTCAGAAGCTTGTTCTGCAGTTCCTTGCGGGCGCGCTCTACCTGTGGTTCGCGGTCACTTACGGCAATTGCGATACGGATATCGCCCTTCCCTGGGGCGGCGTGCTCCGCTGCGGAGTGTTCTATTATGTCATAATGCTGCTCGCGATGACATATATAACAAACTGCGCGAACCTCACGGATGGGATCGACGGTCTTGCCGGGAGCATTGCGTTTATTATCGGCGTTACGTTCTTTATATTCGGCATTAACGGCGGCGGTGCGGAAATGGCAATACTTTCCGCGGCTGTCTGCGGTGCGCTTGCCGCGTTTCTCATATTCAATTTCCACCCCGCAAAGATATTCATGGGCGATACCGGTTCGCTCTTTCTCGGCGGATATGCCGTCGGGCTTGCAATGCTTACCGGCTCCGAATTCATATTGCTCCCGATATCGGCGCTGTGGATAATGGAAGGGCTTTCGGTAGTCATACAGGTCATTTCTTTCAAGCTCACCGGGAAGCGTGTATTCAAAATGAGTCCCATCCACCACCATTTCGAAAAATGCGGGTGGAGCGAGGTAAAAATAGTAGCGGTGTTTTCGCTTGTGACGGCGCTTTTCTGCGCGCTGGCTTACTGGCTTATGAGCATGAATGCCGCAAATACGATCCTTCAATAAAGGATAACAGGAGCTTTTTATGCCCGAACAGGAAAACAATCCGGCTGTTGCGCCCGAACCCGTCCCTGCGGCGCATCCGCGCAAAAAGGAACGCTTTACACAAAACAAAATATATCGCCTTATCGGCGAGGTGGACCGCCCGTTCCTCATTGTCGTCATCGCGCTCGTGTGCCTCGGCTCGGTAATGGTGTTTTCGGCATCCTATGCCGTGTGCGAAACGCGCTTCGGTGATTCCTATCTGTTTGCCCGCAGGCAGCTTGTGTTTGTCGGGCTCGGGATCGTCACGCTCGCCTTTGTCGCGCGGTTCGATTACCGTGTTCTGAAAAGATTTGCGTATATCGGCTATGTCGTCACGCTCGGGCTTAATTTCCTTGTTCGCTTCTTCGGCGAAACAAAGAACGGCGCAACCCGCTGGTTTTCCATTATGGGCGTGGAATTTCAGCCCTCCGAGCTGCTAAAATTCTTTCTTGTCCTCTCCATGGCGACATATATAAGCAACCACCAGAGAGATATGCGTTCGATCCGCAAGGGCGTTCTTCCGCTTGTAATGCTCGGCGTGCCGGCAGCGCTGGCAACATTTACCCAAAACCACCTTTCGGCAACGATAATCATGCTGATGCTCACCTTTGTGATGGTGTGGCTATCGGGCTGCAAGGGTTCATATCTCGGTATAGTTGCGGGCTCGGCGGCGCTTATGGTCGTGTTTGTGCTCACGTTGGGTATCGGGCTGATCGAAAAATTCGTTCCTCACGCCTTTACCCGCATTCAGATCTGGCAGGATCCGTTTGCATATATGTCCTATGATACCGGCGGCAAGGGCTGGCAGCCCGCGCAATCGCTGTATGCCATAAGCTCGGGCGGGTTCTGGGGGCTTGGCTTGGGAAGAAGCAACCAGAAGCACGGCTTCCTTCCGGAACCGCAGAACGATTACATATTCGCGATACTCTGCGAGGAACTCGGGTTCTTCGGGGTAATATGCGTTATCGCGCTGTTTGCGGTTTTTGCGTGGCGCGGGTATTATATCGCGAAAAACGCTCCGAACCGCTTCTGCTCCGCGCTCACGCTCGGGATAGTTTCGCAGGTCGTTATTCAGGTTATACTAAACCTCGCCGTCGTTACCAACACCATACCGAGCACCGGCATAAGCCTTCCGTTTTTCAGTTACGGCGGAACCTCGCTTATGATACTGCTTGCCGAAATGGGCATAGTGCTTTCGATATCGCGCTATTCCTATATCGAACAGGGCTGAACCCCGAAAGGAACCGATATTCATGAAAATCATACTTTGCGGCGGCGGCACGAGCGGACACGTCAACCCCGCACTCAATATCGCAAAACGTATATCCGAACGTACACAGGCGGAAATCGCCTTTATCGGAACAAAGCACGGCATCGAAAGCACGCTTGTTCCGAAGGCGGGCTATCCGATAAGCTTTGTGGAGGTAAGCGGCTTTTCCCGCAGGCTCACGCCGAAGAATATCAAGGCGGCGTGGCACGCAGTTACATCCGTGCATGAGGCAAAAAGGATCATACGCGAGTTTTCGCCGGATCTTGTTATCGGCACGGGCGGGTATGTTTCCTGGCCGACAGTCAAGGCGGCATCAAAGCTCCGTATACCGACACTTATCCACGAGCAGAACGCTTATCCGGGCGTAACAACGAAGATGCTTTCCAAAATAGCCGACCGTGTCTGTATCTCCTTCGAGGGCAGCCGCAGGTTTTTCGATGAATCCGTTGCGCCGAAGCTTGTGCTCACCGGCAACCCGGTCATTGTGGATAACCTTACCCGCGAGGAAGCACGCGCACGCCTGGGGCTTTCTGCAGATGAACCGTATATTCTTTCCTTCGGCGGCAGCATGGGCGCCGAAAAGGTGAACGAGCTTGTTTTCGGTCTGATCGAAAGGCTTTCGCTGCCGCAGAATATCCGCCATACACACGCTGTCGGCAGGGTAGGGTGGGAAAAGTTTTCCGCCATGGCAGCCGAAAAGGGCTTCGAAAACCACAAAAACCTTTCCGTGCGTGAATATATTTACGATATGCCGGTGCATCAGGCGGCGGCTGATGTGATTATCTGCCGTGCCGGCGCGATGACGCTTGCGGAGCTTGCCGTGCGCGCTGCGGCGGCGGTGCTGATCCCCAGCCCGAACGTAACGGCGGATCACCAGTATAAAAATGCAAGGCTGCTTGCCGATTCCGGCGCGGCGGTCGTATACCGCGAAAGCGAGCTTTCGCCAGAGCTGCTCACGACGACGGTCTCGGAGCTGCTTTCCAACCCGAACAAGCGCCGCAGGATGCAGGAAAGCATAAAGAGATTCGCGCTTCCGGATGCCGTCGATGCCATTGCCGACAACGCGCCCGCGCTTGTTCAAAAGCGGTAAAAACACGGAAAGTAAAAAAGAGGGGGAGTGAACGCCGGTGAAGAAGCAGTACTTCGTGCGGAAGAATGTCGCGCTTATCGAAGCGCAGCAGCGGCAGGAAAAAAAGCGCGCGCGCCGCACGGCGCTTTATATTGCGATATTTGTCGCAGTCGCACTGATATTCATCGGGGTCTGCTTTGCCGTTTTTCTTCGTATAAAAACGGTGAATATCACCGGGAGCGAGCATTACCCCGCCGAATCGATATTGGAGCTTTTCCCCGCCGCTGTCGGAGATAATATATATTCCTTTACCGCATCCGAAGCGGAGGATGCCATTGTCAGAGCATTGCCGTATATTGCCTCCGTGAAGGTCACACGGAAGCTGCCGACTGTCGTGAATATCGAGATCAAGGAGGAACAGGCGGTGTTTGCAACGCCGCTTGCGGGTGATGTATATCTTATCGCCGCCGATCTGAAGGTGCTTGAACGGGTATCGGCGGATTCCGAAAAATGCGAAGGTCTTATAACGCTTTCGCTCAACAGCATCCGCAGGTGCGTTGTCGGCGAAATACTTGAATTCGTTGATAAACGTACCTTCGACGCGGTTTCCGGGCTTTATGCGGATCTGAGCGATAATTATATCGAAAAAAAGATAACCTCGCTCGATGTGCGCTCCCGCTTCGATATTTCCTTCAGGTATGAGGATCGGTTCGACGTATACTTCGGCGATATGGATAATTCCGATATCAAGGTGCGTTTCCTTGTGGAGATAATCGATCAGCTTTACCCCGATTCGCGCGGGCGGATCGACGTTTCCGATGCCACGGAGGCATCCGTAAAGCTGTATTGAAGCGAAAAAAGGGCTTTTTCGCATAAAAAAACGCCGGAATCGGCGAGAAAAATGAAAAAATCACTTGCAATTCCGCACAAAACATATTATTATAATAACGAGTGAAGTTATAAAGTGCTTTTTTTGGAGGTTACACCATGACAAACATGCAGGAAGATACAAACAAGGTGGTCATCAAGGTTATCGGCGTCGGCGGCGGCGGCGGAAATGCGGTAAACCGCATGATATCTGCCTTCGACTTCAAGGATGTTGATTTTATCAATGTCAATACCGATAAACAGATACTTATCAAATCCAGTGCGCCCACCAAGATCGGCATAGGCGACCGCATAACCAAGGGCCATGGCGCGGGAAGCAATCCCGAACTGGGCGAAAAGGCAGCGGAGGAATCGCTTGAAGAGATTACCGAAGCCATCAAAGGCGCCGATATGGTCTTTATCACCGCAGGTATGGGCGGCGGCACCGGCACGGGCGCAGCTCCCGTTATCGCAAAGGTTGCAAAATCGCTCGATATTCTCACTGTTGCCGTTGTTACAAAGCCTTTCGTTTTCGAGGGCAAGCGCAGAATGCAGCAGGCGGAAGAGGGCATCGGCAAGCTCGCACAGTATGTCGATTCTCTTATAGTTATCCCGAACGAACGGCTCAAGCTCCTCACCGATAAGAAGATCACCTTCCTCAACGCGTTCCAGGAAGCGGACGATGTTCTCCGCAAGGGCGTTCAGAGCATCTGCGAGCTTATCACTGTCGACGGATATATCAACCTCGACTTCGCGGACGTTTCTTCCGTTATGGCAAACGCAGGGCTTGCACACATGGGTGTCGGCTCCGCAAAGGGCAAGGATAAAGCCGAACAGGCCGCCAAGATGGCAATGTCTTCTCCGCTGCTTGAAACCAATATCAGCGGTGCAAAGGGTATCGTAGTCAATATCACCTCCTCGCCGGATATAGGTCTTGATGAGATCGATGCTGCCGTTGCGATGATCACTACCGAAGCTCAGCCCGATGCCAACATCATCTTCGGTGCCGCTTTCGACACCTCTCTCGAGGATGAAATGTGCATAACCCTTATCGCTACCGGCTTCAATGCCGACAAAAAGAGCGCCGATGTCAGACGTCAGATGCAGCAGGCGGAAGCCGCTGCGGCAGAGGATAACAAGGAAACCGATTCCGGCAACGAGATCGACGATATCCTCAAAATGCTCAACAAGCGCTGAAAAGCATAAATATTCCGGAGGCTGCGTTTGCAGCCTCTTTTTTTGCGCACAAAAATCCCCGCCCGTCGGCTTGCTGCCGTCCCGGACGGGGATAAGCATATATGATTTTATTTGCGGGAGTAAAGCAGCTTTGTTGCGTTCAGAACGGCAAGCACCGTCACACCGACATCGCCGAATACCGCAAGCCACATTCCGCCGAAGCCGAACACGCCGCACGCCATTATGCCGATCTTCACAATGAGCGATACCCAAACGTTTTCGCGCACTATGCGCATGGTGCGCTTCGCAACGGAGAGCGCCTTTGCGACCTTTGCGGGAGAATCGTCCATAAGCACGACATCCGCCGTTTCGATCGCGGCATCGCTGCCGGAAATGCCCATTGCGATCCCGACATCCGCCTGTGCAATGGCGGGCGCATCGTTTATGCCGTCGCCGACAAAGGCGGTTTTGCTCTCGGCACAATACTTCTTTACATATTCAAGCTTGTCTGCCGGAAGGAGCGAGGCGTGTATCTCGTCGATCCCGACGGCTTTGCCGACAGGCTCCGCCGTGGCGGCATTGTCGCCGGTTAGCATGACCGTTTTTTCGATGCCTTCCTTGTGAAGCGTGCTTATCGCCTGCTTCGATTCGGGCTTGATCTCGTCGCTTATAACTATATGTCCGCGGTATTCGCCGCCGATACTGATATGCACAACGGTGCCGTTGTGGTCGCCGTGGCAGGCGGAAATGTCCGGTACTTTGATAAGCTTTTCATTGCCGGCAAGCACCTCGTTGCCGTCGATAACGGCGCGGATGCCCCTGCCTGCGAGCTCCTCGATTTCGCTTATGCGCGATTTGTCTACATGGCCGCCGTGGGCACGCACTATGGATGCCGCGATCGGGTGGTCGGAATAGCTTTCGGCAAGCGCCGCAATGTCAAGCAGCTCTGCGGCGCGATCGGAGTAATCGTGCACGCCGCTCACGGCAAATGTGCCCTTTGTAAT
>USHI01000052.1 GCA_900554405.1 uncultured Eubacteriales bacterium
CGTAAAACCGAACCCCGAGCGCGTGCAGAAGCCCCATGCCGCAATCGTTCGTGGCGCTGCCGCCCAGACCGATAACAATGCGCTTTGCACCGGCTGCAGCGGCGGCTTTTATCAGCTCGCCCGTGCCGAGAGTACTTGCCGACATTATATCGCGCTTCCCCTCCGGGACAAGTGTCAGCCCGCTTGCGCAAGCCAGCTCGATATACGCCGTTTCGGAAGCAAAATCGAAAACATATCCGGCATCCGTCTGCCCGCCGCACGGTGCGGCGACGGTATCGTGCAGCACCTCACCGCCGAACAGCGAGCGCATACAGACACAAAAACCCTCGCCCCCGTCGGAGGACGGGAGCGAGGTTATATCCGTGATACCCGCGCGCGTAAACCCGCGCGCGGCGGCAAGGCAGGCATCCGATGAAGAAATGCCGCCCTTAAAGGAATCTATCGCGATAAGTACCTTCACGCCCAGAACATTTCCTTGGGAGAAGGCTCGCGGATCATGGAAAGCTTGAGGAATTCCACTGCCTTTTCCAAACCTTCACGGCTTGTCATAAGGCTGTCCTCGTGCTCGATCGAAAGGATATCGTCATAACCGACAAGGCGGAGATTGCTGATCATATCGCGCCAGTACTGGAGATCGTTGCCGTAGCCGACGGAACGGAATATCCAGCTTCTGTGAATCTCGTCGCCGTAATGCTTGGTGTCCAGCACGCCGTTGACGGCGGTGTTGAGCTTATCGATCTTCGTATCCTTTGCGTGGACATGGTAAATGGCGCTTCCGAGCTTGCGTATGGCGGCAACGGGGTCGACACCCTGCCAGATAAGGTGGGAAGGATCGAAGTTCGCGCCGATCATATCGCCGACTGCATCACGCAGTTTAAGCAGCGATTCAACATTGTAAACGCAGAACCCGGGGTGCATTTCGAGGGCGATCTTTTCAAGCCCGTGCTCCTTGCAGAACTTGACTTCTTCCTTCCAGTAGGGGATAAGGACCTCCTCCCACTGCCATTTGAGGACATTGAAGAAATCCTCCGGCCAGGGGCAGGTGACCCAGTTCGGGTTTTTGGATTCCGGGCAATCGCCGGGGCAGCCGGAAAATCCGATAAGCTTCTTTATGCCGAGCTTTTCGGCAAGCAGAACGGCATTGTGCCAGTCGTCGCGGTATTTCTTTGCGATCTCCGCATTCGGGTGAACTGGGTTGCCGTGGCAGCCGAACGCATTGATCTTCATGCCGTATTTTTCTACGGTATCGGTAAATTCCTTCAGCTTTTTATCGTCCGCAAGCAGAACGGCAGGGTCGCAATGCGCCTTGCCGGGGTAGCCGCCCGCGCCGACCTCAAGCTCCTCGATACCGAGTGTTTTGAGGTATGCAAGCGCTTCGTCGAAGGGACGGTCGCCGAAAAGAACGGTTATAACGCCTAATTTCATTAAATTTACCTCCTTGCTGTGGGGGATCAGTCGAAATAGTAGGGCTTGCCGGTGGAAGCCGAGGTGTAGATGCCTTCGAGTATGCGGCTGACCGTGTATGCCTGTTCGGGAGTAACAAACGGTTCGGTATCCTCGCGCACCGCCTTGATCCAGAGCCTTGCTTCGCGCACGGCGGGATCTTCGTTGCCGGCACCGTCGTAAAATGCGACGCCGCCCGCGTTCAGATCGGGTTTGAGAACATACTGCCTGCCGTTGCGGATGCCGTTGATACGGACACCGTCCAGCATATCCGCGCCGCCTGCGGTGCCGCAAAGCGTGGTGATGGCTTCACGCGGGTCGAGTATATTGAGCGCCCAGCTCGATTCAAGAATGATCGTAGCGCCGTTTTCCATAACTATAAAGCCGAACGCGGAATCCTCGACAGTGAGATCGCCGGATTTCCAATCGCCCCAGGCATTGCCTGTCGGGAACACTTCGCCGAGCTTGTGGTAGGTCGTACCGACACAGTATTTCGGCTTGTAGTTACCCATGCACCAAAGCGTGAGATCGAGCGCGTGGGTGCCGATATCTATAAGCGGACCGCCGCCCTGTTCGTATTCGTTCATGAAAACGCCCCAGGTGGGAACCGCTCTGCGGCGGATAGCCGTTGCCTTGGCAAAGTAAATATCGCCGAAGGTTCCGTTTTCGGCTTCCTGCTTAACATAAAGCGAATCGGCTCTCTGGCGGTTCTGGTAACCGATGGGGAGCTTCTTGCCGGGGCGCTTTGCCGCTTCGACCATTTTCTTTGCTTCCTCGGAGTTGATTGCCATAGGCTTTTCGCACATGACATGCTTGCCCGCTTCGAGCGCATCAACGGTGATAAAGCTGTGCGAACGGTTCGGCGTGAGAACATGAACAACGTCGATGCTCTTATCCGAAAGCAGTTCCTTGTAGTCGGTGCAGACCTTCGCATCCGGCGTGCCGTATGCCTTTGCCGCCTGTTCCGCACGTTCCCTGATAATGTCGCAGAAATAAACCATTTCCACGCCTTCCACCTTTTTGAGCGCGGGAAGGTGTTTCCCGTTGGCGATACCGCCGCAGCCGATAATGCCTATTCTGATGGTTTCCATTGTAAATGTCGCGCCCAAACGGCGCTCCTCCATTTTATTTTCGGTAATATGTGTAATATGCGAGTATCGTGCGTTCCCTGCCGGTTATTTTGTCCGGGCCGGTAAGTGTCGCTCCGTCGAGCGACATGAATTCCCATGCGTGCAGCTCGCTCCCGTCGCAGCGGAACAGTTCGCTGCCGCCGCAGACGACCGAGAATTCGCCGCGGTAAAAGCTCAGCACTCCGTTTTTGCCGATAACGTAATCACCCTTTTCCGGGTCGCGTTCCAGCACATATTTGAGCGAAAGCCCATCCAGCCTTTCGCACATATACAGACGGAATTCCGGGCTGTTTTCATCCTTCGGCGGACGATCCCTTCGCCGGAATATCATTCGGTGATAAAGGGCATTCTGCGGAAGTAATCTATGGTGTAAAGAACACCCTTCCTGCCGAGCTCGCCCTGCCAGGTCTCGGAATGCGGTTCGATAGAGAGCATTCCGTCATACCCGTGCTTTGCAAACACCGAAAGAAGCATACCCCAGTTGATCATATCCAGCCCTGCGGGCGGATCGTCGATCCTGCCGTCGCCGATATTCATCGTGCCCTTGAGGTGGATGTGGTATGCCATTCCGCCGTATTCGACCGCTTCGCGCATATAATCGCGGCCGCCGTTGATGGAATGCGAGGGATCGTACTTGATGCCGATACCGAGATGCTTGTTGACGATCTCCCATTCCTCGGGCTTGTCGATATAGTTGTTCCAGTGGCAGTTATAGGTGCAGAGCTTTCCATCGCTGCCGCAGTAATCGCGCAGGCGGCGAAGATATTCCACCGCGGAGCAGAGGTTTTCGAACCTCGTGCGCGATTCGACATAGTTGATGCCGGTCATATAAACCGGGCAGCCGACGCGGCGGCAGAAATCCACAAGGAAGCATTCCTTTTTGAATTCATCCTCGTTCACCTCGCCGCTTTCGAGTATGCGCTCCGTTCCCCATCTGCCGATTGCGCCCATCTTCACGCCGAATTCTTCGAGCGCGGAAGCGACCTCATCGAATTCGACATAGCCGTAATCCGGGGCGTTGATGTCGAACTCGGCATATTTCAGCCCGAGATCGGCGACGAACTTTACGCCGTTTCTGTCGTGGGAGGGCGCGATTATTCCAAGCTTCATTTTTTATCCTCCGTTTTTTCGGTTTCGGAAATTATATATAACGGCCGGTGCTTCGTTTCCAGATAGGTTTTCGAAAGATACTGACCGAGTATACCGATACAAAGCAGCTGTATCCCGCAGACAAAAAGTATTATGCAGGCGAGCGATGCCCAGCCGGAAACGGCGGAGCGGGTATCGATTATCTTGCGGATGATTATGACAAGCGCGCCGACGATCGAACCGATAAACATCAAAAATCCGGCAAACGAGCTTATCGCAAGCGGCACGGTGGAAAAGGCGAGTATGCATTCCACGGAATATTTGAACAGCCCCCAGAACGACCATTTTGTCTTCCCGGCGACACGTTCGACATTTTCGAACGGCAGCCATTCGGTTCTGAACCCGACCCATTCGAAAATACCCTTGGAAAAGCGGTTATATTCGCAAAGCGAGAGCACGGCATCCGCCATGCGCCTTGTCATCAGCCGGAAATCCCTCGCGCCCGGAACGAGCTTTACTTTTGAGATACGGTTGACGATTTTGTAAAAGCATTTCGCGAAAAAGCTGCGGATAGGCGGTTCGCCCTTGCGGGTGACACGGCGTGTCGCGACCGAATCCACGCCCTTTTCGTTTATGATACGCAGCATTTCCGGCAGCATGGAGGGCGGATCCTGTAAATCCGCATCAAGTATCGCGACATAATCGCCCGTTGCGGTGCGAAGCCCCGCGAGCATAGCCGACTCCTTGCCGAAATTCCGCGAAAAAGAAACATACCGCGCGGAAGGATCCGATGCCGCTCTTTCGCGCAGCAGTGAAAGCGTTCCGTCCGAGGAGCCGTCATCGACATAAATCTCCTCGAAATCATATTCCGTCATTGCGGACATGACACGGTCTGTTTCCGCAAAGAAAAACGGAAGCGCTTCGGATTCGTTATAGCACGGTACGATAAGGCTTATCTTTTTTCTGTCCATAGCATTACCCGTAAACAATGATTATACATCCGTATAATAGCACATTTGCCGCCGCATGTCAATAGCCGCAATGTTTTCGCGCCGCTTTTGTTGACATTTCCGCTTGTATGTGGTATGATTTCCGCAAACGGACAAAGAGGTGTTTTTATGGCAGATTATTCCCGCCTCACAACGGAAAGCATAAACGAAAAAACAAAGAATATCGATAAAATGTCGGCTATCGAGATAGCGAAGGTCATCAACGACGAGGACAAAACCGTCGCCTTTGCGGTGGAAAAGGCGCTGCCTCAGATCGCCGCAGGCATAGATATGCTTGCCGATTCGCTCAAATGCGGCGGGCACATATACTATTGCGGCGCGGGGACATCCGGCCGGCTCGGCGTGCTCGATGCCGCGGAATGCCCGCCCACCTACGGTGTCGGGTACGATGCCGTTGTCGGGCTCATGGCGGGCGGCGTGGATGCGATCTTCGCCCCGCGTGAATCCGCGGAGGACGATCCGCTCGCTATCGTCAATATGCTGCGCGCCCGCAAGTTCGGAATGCGCGACGTGCTTGTCGCCATCAGCGCGAGCGGCAGCGCAAACTGTGTTATCGGCGCTTTGAAATACGCCTCCGAATGCGGTGCGAGAACGGTGTGCATCACCTGCAACCCGAACAGCGATCTCATACCGCTTTCCGAACAGCCCATTGTTGTTCCGGTCGGGCCGGAGGTCATCACCGGCAGCACCCGCATGAAGGCGGGCACGGCGCAGAAGATGGTGCTGAATATGCTTTCGACCGGCGCAATGATACGCTTCGGCAGAGTCCGCGGGAATTTCATGGCTTACATGGTTCCCAACAACAAAAAGCTTGTCGACCGCGCGATAAGAATGATCATGACAAAGACCGGCTGCGATTCCGACCGCGCGGCAATCGAGCTGGCAAAGGCGGATAACATAATTGCCGATGCTATTGATGCGATAGAGCAGAACGGCTGAATATTCACAAAAAGCAAAAAGGGGCGCGAATCGGATTTCGCACCCCTTGTTTTTATTCTTCTTTTTCTTCCGCGCCGTCGGTTTTCTGCGTATTTTCGTCGGTTTTCTGCGTGTCCTCGCCGTTTTCGGCGTTTTCATCGCCGGAATCGGGCTTGCCGCCCTGCGCTTTACCCTTTGCGATCCGCTTGCGGCGGGCATTGAGAATAAAGTACGCCGGCAGACCGAAAACTCCTGTCGCCATGATAACGGTGCCGATTACCTGTACCGCGCGCTCGAACCCGTTGGGCTTGTATTTTTCGTCCCCGGTACCGGCATCGCTTTCGGCGGAAGCGCCTTCCGAAGAAGCATCCGCTTTGCTTTCTTCCTCTGCCGCGCGTTTTGCCGCAAGAGCTTCGGCAAACGCCTTTTTCGCATCGTCCGCGGCGTTATCGAATATCTTTTGCAGCACCGGCACGCGGCTTGCAATGTACTCGCCTATAACGGCGAAATACGTTCCGCCGGAATCGCGGCATTCGGAAGCGATCTCGCCGCACTCGTCAATAATTTTCGCAAAGGCTTCTTTTTCCGCTTCCGCGCCGTTTGCCTCTATCGCGGATATCACGGCGTGAATATTTTCATTTATGAGCGTTTCGACCCGCAGCTTATGCCCGGAATATGCACCCGTTTCATCCGCAAGCTCATTGCGGGACATATAAAGCTTTATCCCGTTTGCGATATGCTCCAGCTCCGCAGCCGCAGCCGCTTTTGCGTTATATGTGGGCGAGAGCGCCTTGTGCGCGAACACACCGTTTTCGACAACGCCGGAATAATCGCCCGCGATGTATTGCCCGTAGGAGAAAAAGGCGATACCGTCCGCGCCGAGAGCGCGTGCGGCAAGCACCTGCTGCGTGAATACCTCCGCGCCGTTATCGCGCAGACCGATGACCGAATACTGGCCTTCGCCGAGCGCATCGTTTGTCATGCCCGTCCATTTCCGGACGGCATCCGTGGTTCCGTATGCCATCGGGTAAACGGCATCGACATAGCCTTTTGATATCCATTCGAGCGTATCCTGGCACATTTTCACCCTGCTCGACGGATATTCCGGCGCAACATCGGCGGAAAACAGGATATCCGGGCGAATTTCACGCACGAGCGCGGAAACGGCGGAAACGATATCCGTCACCTTGGAGGCACGGAAATCGCACCACTCGCTCCACCCGGGCTGGCCGGAGGATTTCGGCGCTTCGGAGGCGCCTGTCGTGCGCTTGAATTCCGAAACGGTGTATTCGTCATAGCCGTAATTTTCGGAGGAATTTTCCGGATACCTGATATAATCGAGCTGGAAGCCGTCTATATCGTAATTTTCGAGTATATAGCGATAATTGGAAAGCAGAAATTCCTTTACCTCCGGCAAAGCGGGGTTCAGGAAGTACGCGTTCCCGTATTCATTGCTGACCGTGTCCTTTCCGGATTGCGAAACGGCGCGCCATTCCGGCTTTTTCGCGGCGACCCCGCGCGCGGTGTTGCCGCTCCCCTCATAGCCTGCGCGCAGGCAGGACATCCACAAAACGACTTCGATCCCGCGGGAATGGAATTCATCGGTATAAAGCCTGAGCATATCCGTGCCGCGGTAAACCGGGTTCTGCTCGTAAAGGCTGTCCTCCGGCATGGGCATGATCGTCGTCGAATCGAAAAGCCCTTCGATACAGACCTGGTTGAAGCCCGCGGCTTCAACCGCATCGACAACGCTTTTCACCGTGGATGCGGTGCGAACAGTCGGTATGCGCAGCCAGAGCGAGCGCGTTTCGACGGCAACACTTTCCATACAGGCAACATCCATTCGGGCGCAAACGGTTTTGAACTCGTCGGCAAGCGAAAGAAACCGGACAAGCGTCTTATCTTTAAGCGAATCGCTTATCCCGCCGCACAGCGCGACCAGCCTTTCGGCGCACGCGGCGGAGGTGTCGGTATCGAAATCGGCGCAGGAGGCAAGCATCGCGTTGTACACGGCAAGCGCCTTTTCGGATTGAACGTTATAATATTCCGCGGCGTTGGCTTTATCGAAGGAGATCGTTACGGTTTTTTCCTGTTCGTCGAGCATGACCTTCATGCCGACGGCGGCGGCATCGGTGAGCGGTTGCTTCTTTGTGCCGACGGCGCTGAGAACGAAACCGCCCTCCGGGATATCGTTATTGTTGCCGCCGACGGAAACGACATTGCCCTCCGCATCGACACACACCTCATAGCCCCAGACATTTGTGCCGGTCGCCTTACTTCCGCGATAGATTATCAGCGTGTTTTCCGCGCGGGCTGCGTTCACGGCATCATATGCAAGCTCGGTGCTGCCGAAGGGAGTATAGCCCTCCGTGGCAAAGGTAACGCTTCCGGCGGAGGCGCTGTAATATGCCAGATCACCCTCCGCGGCAAAGGAGATCAGGGATTTTTTATCCTTCCCGGTGCAGACGGCAAAGCCGCCCGCGGGGATATCCGCGCCGCCGGTTATACCGCCGGCGGAGCCCCCCCTGCCGTTCCGGTCGACAACGACGGCATAAGCGGCACTTTTTGTATATTCCGCGCTGTCGGCTACGATCACCGTGCCGGAAAGAAGCTCGGTATTGAATCCGTCCGCGGCAACAGTGCTGCAATAATCCGCCCGTTCCGCCGCAACACCGGCAGGCATTGCGGAAAAGGCAAGCATAAGCGCCGCAAATGCGGAAAGAAATCTTTTTTTCATAAAAAAAATACCCCCGTATTTTGTACGAGGGCATTATACCACAACGGCGAAAATGTGTCAAGCAAGCGCGGTTTTACAGCAGATCCGAAAGCTT
>USHI01000053.1 GCA_900554405.1 uncultured Eubacteriales bacterium
AAGCCGGTATTTGCCGTTTATTACTGCCTGTTCGCAATGGCATCCGCGGGGATGGACGGCGGTATGCTGAACCTTTCCTTCCGCGCCATACCGGATGAATGCCGAACGGATGCGATCGCGTGGCAATCGGCATTCGGCGGGCTTTCCGGATTTTTATCATCGCTTGCCATGTCGAAGCTTGTCGCTTATATCGAATCAAACGGCAATATGCTGTTCGGAATAAGCGTATATCCGCAGCAGGTGCTGAACGTGATAAGCTGCATGATATTCGCGGTGCTTACCGTTTACTCCATCCGGCTCGGCAAAAAGACAGGCGCCTGAAACCGCAAAACAAAAACCGCACCGTTCATCGCGGTGCGGTTTTGTTATTACGTATTACGTTACTTGGTTTTTGCGTTTTCGATAGCCTGTTCGAGCGCCGTGCGTGCGGCATTTGCATCGGCTTCGAATCGGGAAACGACATTTGTATCGAGCGACATGAAATCGTAAAGCAGTCCGCCCCAGTTGTACATCGAGCCGACATCGAACGTACGGGAAGCAAAGATGATATCGAGCATTTCGCCGGATTCCTCGTCCCTTGCATCACGGTATTTGAGCTGGACATCCATATAAGCGGGGGTAACGAGCTTCTTCGACTCGCGCGAGAGCGCACTTGCAAGCAAGCCTATATCGTCAAGCTCGCTTTCCGAAAAGCCTGCGGGAATGCACATTACATCCGAATTCGCCTGAGAAACGGTGTGATAATATCTGTCCTGCGCGGGATCAAACTTCGGAATGGGAAGTATGCCCATATCATCCTTCATTTTGCGGAAGGAGGTATTGAGTATAAGTCCGCACATATAAAACAGCTCGCGCCCTTCGATAAATGCCTTGTGAACCGTATCGCGCCATACTTCATCGCCATATTTTTCAAGATAGGGCGAAACGTCGGCGGTGATGACGGTGTTCTTGTCATTATAGAAATCGAGCACCTTCATAAGCACGTTCGTTGTGGCTTCCATGTTATCGAGCACCGAAAGATAGGGAACATCGTCCTTGTCCTTATCGGCAATGTTCCTGCCGGCGGAAACATAGGAAACATAAATGTTGAATCTTTCCGTACCGAACGCCCACTGGTCCTTTTCGTCCATGACACCGTCGCTGTTCAGATCGCGGCTGATGCCGTCGCGGCGGCAGATTTCGGCAAAGGTATCGAAATTCCACTTATCATCGCGTACGAGCTGATAAAAATCGTCCTGTATGCCGAGCTTTTCCTTAAGAGTCTTGTTGAACAGCATGACCCATGTGCCCTGGTTATCGTAAAGGTTTATATCGCCCATCACGAAATAAAGCTTGTTGCAGAGCGAAAGATCCTTTACCGAGTTCTGATCCCACCAGGGTGCGGAAAGGTCGATGGTGGAAACGGTTTTAAGATCGGTAAGCTGGCCGTCCAGAGCAAGGCTTGCCGCATCGGCGGTGACAGGAAATACAAGCTCATAATCCGGTTTGCCGCTTGCAACGCTGTTGCGGACGGTATCCATGATACCCGATGCCTGAAGATCGCCGGTTATTTTGCAGTTATAATCGGACTGTATCTTCTCGACAACGGCTTTTTTGGCTTCGTCGATAGACGTGGGGTTTTCGTCGGAATAAATGACTTCACCGGTAAACCCGAGCACGGTGCTGGAGCCGGCGCTGAAATCATGGCAAAGAACGCGGAATTCCCGACCGCCAAAGTCCTTTACGGGAACCTCGGGATCGCTGTCCGTGCTTGCCGTGGATGAGTTCAAGTCGATGCTGAGATCCTCTTCCCCGCCGCAGGCGAACATGAGCGGCATGAGCATGATCAGCAGGATAAGTAATGCGATTGTGCGTCTCATTTCAAGATCCTTCCGTTTGTATGTTATTTTTTATATTGTATTCCTTGCGCGCTTTATTGTAAATTGCAATACTTATCACGGCGGATTGCGGTAATTGTGCGGCTCCGAAGCGCAAACCGGCATTGCAAATATTTCGGAGCCGCACCCGGGATTTACCCGCGCGCGCGGAAAATGCGCTTCTTCATGCCGCAAAGCAGCAGGCTTATCGCCGCGAGCGCCGCGGCTGCGGGTAAAAGTGCGCTTATATTCCGATCGCCCGTCTGCGGCGTATCCCCCGTGCCGCCCTGCGCGGCTGAAGCGACGGATATTTCGTCGATAAACGTCCACGCCGCAATATGCTCCGCACCGGAAGCATCCGCATAGCTGCCCAGTCCGTGCACCGTCACGCGGACATAGCGCCCCTCCGCACCGTCCGCGGCAAGGGTGGAAACATAGCTCTGCCCGGGCTTTTCATTTGCCGAGCGTTCCGTAACGAGCGAGCCGATATCGGTGTATTCCCCGTTTTCGGTCTCCGAAACGGCAAAATCTATCTGCTTCGGCGCAAAGATACCGACTTCCGGCTCGTTCAGGTATCCTGCCGAAAAGGAGGTTATATCGTTATAGCTCTTTCCGAGATCGAGTATAATGACATATTCGGCACTGCCGTCCTCTGCGCCGTGGTGAAAGCCGACATACCTGCCGGATGAATAATACCTGCCGGTTTCGGTATTTTTCGCGCCGAACGCTCCGTCCGTAAGGAGCTTTCCGTCATCCGGATATGCCTCCGATGCGGGCGTGACCAGACGGTATTGCCTGCCGACCGATATCGGCGCCGTATCGCCTCCGCGTGCAAGCGCGTTCCCGCCGCGGAGCATTGCCGCGGCAAGCGCGGTAAGCAGCAGCAGTCTTATGAGTTTTTTCATACATATATCTCCTTTTTATTCCGTTATGTGATTATTATCGCCCTTTTTCCGCCCGAAAATGCGTGAACGTGTAATTTCGCCGCCGGCAGAAGCATAGTTATTTCCGGAGGTGATTTTATGCTTTCGTTTTTGCTCGGGCTGATATCAAAATGCTATTGCCTGATACTCCGTACCTCCGACACACATTCCTTCCCGCCGCCGCTGCCGAAGGAGGAGGAGCGTGAGCTTTTCCGGAAAAGCCGCGCGGGCGACGCCGCGGCACGGAACCGGCTGATCGAGCACAATCTGCGGCTCGTGGCGCATATCGTAAAAAAATACTATACCTCCTCGCGCGATCAGGACGATCTGATCTCCGTAGGGACCATCGGGCTGATAAAGGCTATCGACAGCTTCGATGCCGAAAACGGCGCCAGATTTGCGACATATGCCGGCAAATGCCTGCAAAACGAGATACTTATGTACTTCCGTGCGCAAAAGAAGCACGCGGGCGTTATGTCCGTGAACGACAGCGTGGATATCGATAAGGACGGTAACCCGCTGACCTACCTTGAAATAATCGCCGCGCCGGACGACATCGTGGATACCATCGACCGCAAGCTGCGGCTGGAAAAGATCGAACGCGCGATAAAGACGGTGCTGACCGAGCGTGAGCGCAGGATAATGGTACTGCGTTACGGGCTGAGCAAAAGCGGAAAAAGCTATGCTCAGCGCGATGTCGCAAAAATGCTGAACATATCCCGCTCTTACGTTTCCCGGCTCGAAAAAAGCGCGATCGAAAAGATAAGAAGCTATTCGCGCGTATAAACGCTTGCTTTTTTCCCGCTTCGGATATATAATCAGCCTTGCGGAGAGATCCGGAAAGCGAGGTCGTACAAACATGAAGCAGGAACGCCCCTACCCGAAGGCGATAATAACAAAAAAGGGCGAAGCATCCGTGAAAAACGGGCACCCCTGGATATACGAAGGCGAAGTGATAAGCGCCGATGAACACGAAAACGGCTGTATTGTCGATGCGTTCGGTGAAAAGGGCAACTGGCTCGGCGCGGGGTTTATCAGCGATAACAGCCGCATAAGGGTGCGCCTGCTTTCCGACAATCCGAACGACAAATTCGACGGCGCCTTTTTCGCAAGGCGCGTGGGTTATGCCGTGAGCTACCGCAAAACGGTGATGCGTTTTGATTTTGAATGCTGCCGGCTGATATTCGGCGAAGCGGACGGATTGCCCGGAGTAACGGTGGACCGTTACGGCGATCTGCTTGTCGCCGAAATACTTTCGGTCGGCGCAGAAAGAGTGAAGGAACACATATATTCCGCACTTTTATCACTTATACCCGGCATACGCGGGATATACGAACGAAACGAATCCCCGCTGCGCGTTCTTGAAGGCATACCGCAATACAAGGGCTGGTACGGCTCCGCCGCACACCCGGTGGCAGGTATAACCGAAAACGGGATTCTTTACGATGTGGACGTTGAAAACGGGCAAAAAACCGGATTTTTCCTCGACCAGAAATACAATCGGCTTGCCGTCGCACGGATATGCGGCGGGATGACGGTACTCGACTGCTTCACGCACACCGGTTCTTTTGCATTGAACGCGCTCAAAGGCGGTGCAAAGAGCGTGACGGCGGTGGATGTTTCGGAATTTGCCTGCGAGGCGGTAAAGAAAAACGCCGAAAGAAACGGGCTTTCCGACCGTCTCGACGTAAAATGCGCCGACGTTTTCGAGCTGCTGCCCGAGCTGTGCGAGCAGCACGCGAAATACGATATGATAATACTCGACCCGCCCGCCTTTACAAAATCGCGCAGGACGGTGTCCGGCGCCGAGCGCGGTTACCGCGAAATAAACTACCGTGCCATGAAGCTGCTTCCGCGCGGAGGATATCTCGCGACCTGCTCCTGTTCGCACTTTATGAGCGACGAATTGTTTATCAAAACGGTCATGCTCGCCGCGAAGGATGCGGGTTTCCGCCTGAAGCTGATCGAATTCCGCCACGCCGCGCCCGATCACCCCATACTTTTGGGTGTGCCCGAAACGAATTATCTTAAATTCTGTCTTTTCCAGACGGTATGACAGTCAGCCGAAGCGGGCGAAGGTTTCACCCGTTTCGGCTTTTTTCTGTTGATTTCCGTGCTGGATAAGAGTATAATATAATGAATCGGTTCAACGCCGGTTGCATTCCGCGAGCTCATCGAGCGTACCGAAGGTATACCCCTCGTTTTCGAGCGTTGTGAGCACCTCATCGAGAATCAGCGCATTTGTGCGGGACATAGGGTGCATCAGCATGACCATGCCGTCATGCACGCCGGAAAGCACCTTCTGCACAGAGGCTGCCGGGTCCGGCTGACGTTTCATATCCCAATCCGGGTAGGCAAATGTCCAGAACACCGGGGTATAACCGAGCTCTTTGCAGAATTCGAGCGTTTTTATACTGAACGAACCCTCCGGCGGGCGGAAATACTTTGTCATTTCATGCCCTGTCCTTTCGCGGTAAAGCTCCTCCAGCCCTGTCAGCTCGGCTTTGAAACGTTCTATATCGGTTATTCTCGACATATCGCCGTGGCTGCTTGTATGGTTGCATACTGTATGCCCCTCCTCCGCCATCCGCATGACAAGCTCCGGGCTGTTTTTGATTATCCCGGGCAGAATAAAGAACGCCGCCGTCGCATTATGCTTTTTGAGCGTATTAAGAATGCTTTCCACGTTTTCGTTTCCGTAACCGGCATCAAAGGTAAGATATATCTTCTTTTCGTCCTCCGCGCCGAGATAGAGCGCACCGTATTCATCCGGCATTCCGCTGCCGTCCAGCACCGTAGGGCGGGAATGGTCCTTTGTCGGGCGGTAATACCACATTATTTTTTCGGTACTCCCGTATGCCGCCGCAGGTACGCCGCCGCAGAAAACGGCAAGCAGCGCGCACAGCACTTTGCTTAATATCTTCATTTTTTCAACTCCTTTCACGGTTATATTTTTTGAAGAAGCAAAAACTATATCCGCGCCAAAATTTTGTTTTTCGGAGGTAATCTCATAATGGTCGTATGCGTCCCCGTTGCAACGGTTTACAGGGAACCCGAGCTTGTGTCCGAGCAGGCAGACGAGCTTTTGTTCGGCGAGGAAGTCGAAATAATCGGCGAAAAAGGCGGATTCTGCCATATAAAAAGCGATTACGGATACGAAGGCTGGGTGATAAAGCAGGAGCTTTTCGAAAAGCTCCACGATGCCGCGTTCACCGTCACGGTTCCTTTTGCCGACCTGCACTTCGAAGGAAGCGATTTCCGCAAATGCCCGATAACGCTTCCGATGGGCGCAAGGATCGATGTGGGGTTTTCGGAAAGCGAGAAAAATTACGGCTTTGCCGTCCTGCCGAGCAAGCGGATATATTACATCCGCAAAAGCCATATCGCGCGCATAGATGCCGTAAAGGGCAAAAGCGAATCCGAACTGCGCGAAGCCATTGCCGCGACGGCTCTTAAATACCTCGGCGTACAGTACCGCTGGGGCGGGCGCAGCTTTTTCGGTGTGGATTGCTCCGGGCTGTGCTTCAACGCCTACCGTTTCAACGGCGTGAACATCTGGCGTGATGCCGATATCGACAGATCCCCGAACCTGCGAAGGATACCCTTGGAGGAAGCGAAAACCGGCGATCTTGTATTCTTCAATCGCCATGTTGCCCTTTATCTGGGCGAAGGCGAGATAGTACACGCAAGCGCTTCGGCGGGATTTGTAAAACGCGAAAAGCTCTTCGAAAACGAAAATCTCATGAAAATCTACATTACTGTGGGAACACTATTCTGATGAACGATATTTTTGTGCCGCGTTCCGAGCTGGAACGCCAAAAAGAGATCGCCGTGTCGCTTCGTGCCGAAACGGAGGGCAAAAAGGCGTGCGTGATAACCTTCGGCTGCCAGCAGAACGAAAACGACAGCGAACGTATAGCCGGTCTGCTTGCCTTTTGCGGATACACCGTCACGCACGACAGCGGCGAAGCGGATGTGATAATCATCAACACCTGCGCGATACGCGAACACGCTGAAATACGCGCGCTTTCCGAAGCAGGTCAGTTCAAAAAGCGCAAGGAGCTTGACCGCAGCCTGCGGATCGGGCTGTGCGGCTGCATGGCCCAGGGCGAACACCGCCGCGAGCAGATATATAAAAGCTACCCGTATGTCGATTTCGTATTCGGCACGGATATGCACCACAGACTGCCGGAAATAATCCGCGAAACGCTGCATTCCAAAAAGCGCGTCACCTTTGTCACCGAAAAGCCGCACGGTGATTTCGGCGTTATCGACGAAGGCATGCCCGTAAAGCGCGAAAGCAGCTACAAGGCGTGGGTTCCGATAATGTACGGCTGCAATAATTTCTGCACCTACTGCATTGTCCCCTATGCCCGCGGGCGCGAACGCTCCCGCCGCGGGGAGGATGTGCTCTCCGAGGTACGCGGGCTTGTGGAAAGCGGATACCGCGATATAACGCTTTTGGGGCAGAATGTGAATTCCTATTCCGGAAGCGACGATTTTGCCGCGCTGTTACATAAATGCGCCTCCATGGGCGGAGAATACAGAGTGCGGTTCATGACGAGCCACCCGAAGGATGCTTCGAGCAGACTTGTGGACGTTATCGCAAACGACGAAAATGTCGCAAAGCATTTCCACCTGCCGGTGCAATCCGGGAGCAACCGTATACTCGGGCTGATGAACCGCCGTTACACGCGGGAGCAATATATCGAAAAGGCGCTTGAAATAAAGGAAAAGGTGCCCGGCGTTTCGCTCACGACGGATATAATATGCGGTTTTCCGACCGAAACCGACGAGGATTTCGAGCAGACGCTTTCGCTTGTAAAGCAGGTCGGGTTCGACATGATTTACACCTTTATATATTCCCGCCGTGTCGGCACCGTTGCCGACAAAATGGAAGGTCAGATCCCGCGGGATATAAGCAATCAACGCTTCAAGGCGCTTTCCGAGCTCGAAAACGGGATCGCGGAGGAGCTTAATGCGCGCTTTATCGGCGAAACGGTGCGCGTGCTTTCCGACGGGCTGAACAAAAACGGCATTCCCTGCGGAAGAAGCACACAAAACAAGATAGTTACATTCGACAAGCCCGTTCCCGCGGGTGAATTTGCGGATGTGATAATAGATACGGCCGGCGGATACGCGCTTGCCGGAAGGATCAAGGAACAATAAACCGAAAGGAACATCAAAGAAAATGACAGAACAGATGAAAAACGCCATAACGGCATTCACCACGGAGCTGGAAAAGAGCGAAGAGCTTGCCGCATACAGGGTGGCAAAGGCAAAATACGATGCCGACAGCGAGCTTAAAGCGCTGATAAACGAATACAACGTCCAGGCGGCCGTGCTTGAACAGGAGGGCAAAAAATCCGAAGCCGAGCGCGACAAAACGCTTATCGACAGCGTTTCCGCAAGGCTGCGTGCAGTTTATGACGAGATCGGCAGGAGCGAAACGCTTGCCGAAATGCGCG
>USHI01000054.1 GCA_900554405.1 uncultured Eubacteriales bacterium
TCGGCATTTCGATCGTTTTACCGGTGGCGCTCGCCATAAGTCCGCGCATACCCGCAAGCTGCCTGATCTGCTTGATCGAGCCGCGGGCACCGGAAACAGCCATCATGTTGATCGGGTTGAATTTATCGAGGTTCTTCTGAAGTGCGGTCGCGACATCCTTTGTACAGGTATCCCACACCTTAACGACACGGTCGCTTCTTTCCTCATCGGAAAGCAGACCCTTGCGGTAGAAATCGGTGATGGCATCGACCTTCTGTTCGGCTGCCGCAAGCAGTGTTTCCTTTTCGGGCGGGATCGTCATATCGTAAACCGAAATGGTGATGGAGCCCTTCGTGGAATACTTGAAGCCCTGCGCCTTGAGGTTATCCAGGACCTCGCAGGTCGCGGCGGAGCCGTGGATCTTTATGCAGCGGTCGACTATCGTCGCAAGCTCGCTGTTGGTGGTGACGAAATCTATTTCCAGCTTGAAATCGTTCTTCGGGTCGCTTCTGTCCACAAAGCCGAGATCCTGCGGGATTATCGGCACGTCGACGGCGACAGTCTTTCCGTTTTCGTTTGGAATGTATTTCTTTTCGGTGCGCTTATCGCCGTAATTGAAGATAAGCCTGCCGAGCGTGGTTTCGGTTATGCCGGATCTTGCCGTGCCGCCGAAATCCTTTGTAAGGCGGACGTGTATCTTCGAATGCAGACCGATATCGCCGTTTTCGTATGCCATAACGGCTTCGTTCATATCTTCGAAGTACTTGCCCTCGCCCGGTTCGCCGCCCTTATCGAGCGTGAGATAGAAGGAGCCGAGCACCATATCCTGGGAAGGAACGGTGACCGCCTTGCCGTTCACCGGCTTCAAGAGGTTGTTCGGGGAAAGCATAAGGAACCTTGCCTCCGCCTGTGCTTCCGCGGAAAGCGGAACGTGCACCGGCATCTGGTCGCCGTCGAAGTCGGCATTGAATGCCGGGCAGGCAAGCGGGTGAAGCTTTATCGCTCTGCCCTCGACAAGTATCGGTTCGAACGCCTGGATGGAAAGCCTGTGGAGTGTCGGCGCACGGTTGAGCAGAACGGGGTGTTCCTTGATAACGACATCAAGCGCATCCCAAACCGCGGGGTTCGCGTGTTCGACCTGCTTTTTCGCATCCTTTATATTTCCGGATTTCCCGGTGGCGACAAGCTGCTTCATGACAAACGGCTTGAAAAGCTCCAAAGCCATTTCCTTGGGCAGGCCGCACTGGTATATTTTCAGTTCCGGGCCGACGACTATAACCGATCTGCCGGAATAGTCGACACGCTTGCCCAGCAGGTTCTGTCTGAATCTGCCCTGCTTGCCGCGCAGCATTTCGGAAAGCGATTTCAATGGGCGGTTGTTGGGGCCGGTGACCGGTCTGCCGCGCCTGCCGTTATCGAACAGCGCATCGACAGCTTCCTGGAGCATACGCTTTTCGTTGCGGATGATTATATCCGGCGCCTGAAGCTCCATGAGCTTGATAAGGCGGTTATTGCGGTTGATAACGCGGCGGTAAAGATCGTTTATATCCGATGTCGCGAATCTGCCGCCGTCCAGCTGTACCATCGGGCGGATCTCCGGCGGGATAACCGGGAGCGCTTCGAGTATCATCCATTCGGGGCGGTTGCCGGAAAGGCGGAACGCCTCCACGACCTCGAGCCGCTTGATATCGCGCACCTTGCGCTGGCCGCGCGCGGTGAGCAGCTCTTTTTTGAGCCTTTCGGATTCGGCTTCGAGATCGATTTCGGCAAGAAGCTTTTTGATCGCCTCGGCGCCCATGCCCGCCTGGAAGTCATCCTCGTACTTTTCGCGGTATTCGCGGTACTGCTGCTCGGTAAGAAGCTGATATTTGGAAAGGGGCGTTTCACCCGGATCGGTAACGATATACTGGGCAAAATAAAGCACCTTTTCGAGAAGCTTGGGCGAAAGGTTCAGAAGCAGACCCATTCTGGAAGGGATAGCCCTGAAATACCAGATATGGGAAACGGGAGCGGCAAGCTCCACATGACCCATTCTTTCGCGGCGAACGCGGGAGGTGGTTATTTCCACCCCGCATTTTTCGCAGATCTTGCCCTTGTAGCGCTGGCCTCTTTTATATTTGCCGCAGTGGCATTCCCAATCCTTTGTCGGGCCGAAGATCCTTTCGCAGAAAAGTCCGTCCCTTTCGGGTTTGAGCGTGCGGTAGTTGATGGTTTCCGGCTTTTTTACCTCGCCGTATGACCACGATCTGATCATTTCCGGAGAAGCAAGACCGATCTTTATGGATTCAAATTCAATATTGTTTTCCATTTAGCGCATCTCCTTTCAATCAGTCATCTCTGCTGTTTTCGTCCTCGTCATAGACAAAGACCTCTTCTTCGCCGAAATCATCGTCGGATTCGCTTTTCTCCGGTTCGCCGGGGGCAATACCCGATTCATCGTCATACATGACATCGTCGGGCATATCGTTGACGGTGGCGCCGAGCTCGCTTTCGCTGAACTGCTTTTCGTTCGTATCGTCGCCGTCGTCATCGTAATCCTTGAGCGGGATCTCGTTATCGTTCTTGTCAAGCACTCTCACGTCGAGCGCGAGCGACTGCAATTCCTTTGCAAGAACCTTGAAAGAGGCGGGCACGCCCGGGGTCGGTATGTTCTGACCCTTGACTATCGCCTCGTATGCCTTCACACGGCCCTTGATATCGTCGGACTTGACAGTGAGTATTTCCTGCAGCGTATACGCCGCACCGTAGGCCTCGAGGGCCCAGACTTCCATTTCGCCGAAGCGCTGGCCGCCGAACTGCGCCTTGCCGCCCAAAGGCTGCTGTGTAACGAGCGAGTACGGACCGGTGGAGCGGGCGTGGATCTTATCATCGACAAGGTGGTGCAGTTTAAGGAAGTACATATACCCTACGGTAACGGGGTTATCGAAGGGCTGACCGGTACGTCCGTCGTAAAGCACGGTTTTGCCGTCGACGACCTTCACGATACCGTCGGCACGCATTTTATCGAATTCTTCGCGGTTTTCCTCGATCCATTCACGGGTAAGCTTTTCGATATGCTTATCGCCGGTAGCTTCGTCCGTGACCTCCTTGTAAAGCGCCTTGCCCTCGAAGGTTTCGTCGCTTCTGAGATCGCGGTAGAGGTTCGCCATGCTCAGGCATTCCTCGATATCCTTTTCGTTTGCGCCGTCGAATACCGGGGTCATGACCTTCCAGCCGAGCGCCTTTGCCGCCCTGCCAAGGTGAACTTCGAGCACCTGCCCGATATTCATACGGGAAGGAACGCCCAGCGGGTTGAGAACTATGTCAAGCGGGGTGCCGTCCGGAAGGAAGGGCATATCCTCGCTCGGAAGTATGCGGGAAATAACGCCCTTGTTACCGTGGCGGCCCGCCATTTTATCGCCGACGGAGATCTTTCTCTTCTGGGCGATGTAAACGCGTGCGACCTTGATAACGCCGGGGGCGAGAATATCGCAGTCATCGCGGGAGAATACCTGTACGTCTACAACGATGCCGG
The DNA here is from genome assembly GCA_900554405.1 of uncultured Eubacteriales bacterium. GTDB lineage: Bacteria > Bacillota > Clostridia > Oscillospirales > CAG-382 > Coliplasma. Next base: position 3,494 of record USHI01000054.1, read on the forward strand.
ATTCGCCGTGCGGGAGCTTGAGCGAGGTATCTCTCACCTCGCGTGCCTTTTCGCCGAATATCGCGCGCAGCAGGCGTTCCTCAGCGGTGAGCTCGGTTTCGCCCTTCGGGGTGACCTTGCCGACAAGTATATCGCCGGAGTGTACCTCCGCGCCGACACGGATTATACCGTCCGCATCGAGGTCGCGCAGGGCATCGTCGCCGACATTGGGGATCTCTCTCGTGATCTCCTCCGGACCGAGCTTGGTATCTCTGGATTCGCAGTAGTATTCTTCGATATGGATGGAGGGGTATACATCGTCGCGGACAAGACGTTCGTTAAGCAGAACGGCATCCTCGTAGTTGTAGCCCTCCCATGTCATGAAGCCGATAAGGACGTTCTTGCCGAGTGCGACTTCGCCGTGATCGGTGGCGGGGCCGTCGGCAATCACATCGCCCTTGCGGACGATATCGCCCTTGCTCACCACGGGGCGCTGGTTCACGCAGGTGCCCTGGTTGCTTCTCTTGAACTTGATAAGGTTATAAACATCGGCATTGCCGTCATCCTTGCGGACAACGACGCAATCCGAAGCGACGCTTTCGACAACGCCGTCGTTGCGGCAGAGCACGAGCACGCCGCTGTCGTACGCGGCGCGGTATTCCATGCCGGTACCGATTATCGGGGCTTCGTTTATCATAAGCGGGACAGCCTGCTTCTGCATGTTGGAGCCCATCAGCGCGCGGGTGTTATCGTCGTTTTCGAGGAAGGGGATCATCGCCGTGGCGACGGAAACGACCATCTTCGGCGAAACGTCCATAAGGTCTATCTTGGAGGCTTCGAATTCGTGGATTTCATCTCTGTGTCTGCCGACGATCTTGCGGTTGAGGAAGTGGCCTTCGGCATCGATCGGTTCGTTTGCCGTAGCGACGACGTATTCATCCTCCGCATCGGCGGTAAGGTAAACGACATCCTTTGTGACAATGCCGTTTTTGACAACGCGGTAGGGTGCTTCGATAAAGCCGAACTTGTTGACCTTTGCATAGGTCGCAAGCGAGGAGATAAGACCGATGTTCGGGCCTTCAGGCGTTTCTATCGGGCACATTCTGCCGTAATGGGTGTAGTGAACATCACGCACCTCGAAGGATGCCCTGTCGCGGGAAAGACCGCCCGGGCCGAGTGCGGAAAGACGCCTCTTGTGTGTAAGCTCGGCAAGCGGGTTCGCCTGATCCATGAACTGCGAAAGCGGGCTTGAACCGAAGAAATCCCGTATTGCGGAAACGATCGGACGGATATTGATGAGCGACTGCGGGGTAACGGTGTCGATATCCTGTGTCGTCATCTTCTCCTTGACGATCTTATCCATTCTGGAAAAGCCGATCCGGAGCTGGTTGAGCAGGAGCTCGCCCACGGAGCGCAGACGGCGGTTGCCGAGATGGTCTATATCGTCCGTCGTGCCGATACCGTGGTAAAGGCAGATCATGTAGTTGACGGATGCCATGATATCATCGACGGTGATATGCTTGGGGATAAGGTCGTCGATATTGCGCTTTACGGCGGCGACAAAAGCGCAGGTATCCTCGAGCCCGACTTCGGAAATGATGCGTTCGAGCGGTTCTGCGGCGACATATTCATCCAGCCCGAGAACCTCCGCCGGTATGCCGGTAACGGCTGCGGCATCCACCATTTTGTTGGAGAACACCTTGACTTCGGATTCGGTTCCCTCATCGTCGGCATAAAGCCAGACCTCGCTCACGCCGCGGCGTTCGATCTCCTCGGCTTCGGAGCGGGAAAGCTTTCTGCCGGCTTCGTAAATAACCTCGCCGGTGACGGGGCTGACCGCCTCGCGCGAGAGGGTATGGCCGGTTATACGCTTTGCAAGCGCAAGCTTTTTGTTGAATTTATACCTGCCGACAGGGGAAATATCGTATCTCTTCGGATCGAAGAAAAGATTGCTGATAAGTATCTGGGCGCTTTCGACAATGGGCGGATCGCCGGGACGGAGCTTGCGGTAGATCTCTTTGAGCGCTTCATCCACGGGGTTTGTCATGCCGCCGGACTGGATAACGCGATCCACCTCCGAAAGCATGGTGTCCTTTTCGAAAGTGGCTTTGAGCAAAGGCTCATCCCCGAACTTTTCGAGTATCGCTTCGTTCGTTCCCAAGCCGAACGCACGCAGCAGGACGGTTATCGGGATCTTACGGTTTTTGTCGATACGCACATAAAAGATATCGGAGTTGTCGGTCTCGTATTCCAGCCATGCGCCGCGGTAGGGAATGACCGTCGCGGCAAGAAGGTGACGCCCGGATTTATCGTCGATTTCATCATAATAGATGCCCGGCGAGCGGACGACCTGAGAAACGACGACTCTTTCGGCGCCGTTGATGATAAAAGTACCGCTGTCCGTCATAAGCGGGAAATCGCCCATATAGATTTCCTGTTCCTTGACTTCGCCGGTGTTCTTGTTGGTAAGCCTTACGGTGACCTTAAAGGGCGTGGCATAATTAAGGTCGCGTTCCTTGCATTCCTCGATGGTGTATTTGGGAGTTTCATCCAGCAAATAACCGACAAATTCGATTATAAGGTTGCCGGAATAATCCGCCATGGGGGATATATCCGTCAGCATTTCGCCGATATCATGCTCCGCAAAATCCTTGAAGGATTTCTTCTGCACCTCAATGAGGTTGGGGATTTCGAGTACCTCGTCGTTCTTGGAAAAAGACATACGAAGAGTTTTTCCGAGAAGCCGCTCTTTCACCATATCAACCGATCACTCCATTCAAATTCTTTATGCCCTGCACCGGGGCAGCCCGGCACGGCGGCGCCGTTCCTGCGGGGAAAGCTTGTCCTTTATTTACGCTTTTGTCACAAATAAAAGGGATTCCACCCGCATTATAATGCAGTTTACTATAATAACACCTTTTCAAGTGGTTGTCAAGACTTTTTTACGAAATTCCCTTGTTTTTTTAACCTGCAGCCGCATAAAGGGCGCGGCTGCGATTGACAACGCCGCCGCGCGCGGCTATAATGAATATATACGATATAAACGGAAGGAATTGCGCGAAAGGCGGTGGCAGTATGCCGAAAAGCCCGGCACAGAAGAAAAAGCTTGTTTTGCTTAAGGATATGCTTTACGACCGCACGGATGAAAGGCACCCCGTTTCCACCGGGGAAATAATAGCCTTCCTGCGGGCGAACGGGATATCCTGCGAACGGAAAAGCGTTTATGACGATATCGAGGTGCTGCGTGAGCTCGGCGCGGACATACGTTCCGTGCGCGGCAAAAAATACGGGTATTACATAGGCCGGCGCGATTTTTCCACCGCGGAGCTGAAGCTGCTCGTGGATGCGGTGAGCGCTTCGAGCTTTATCACCCCGGCAAAAAGCAAAAGCCTTTCCGAAAAGCTGGCGATGCTTGCGCCGAGAAGCGAACGGAAGGCGCTGAACCGCGCCGTTTTTGTCACCGTAAAGGCAAAATCCGAAAACGAGGATATCTTCCGCAGCGTGGACAGGATACACGAAGCGATCGAAAACGATCTGCGCATAGCCTTTTATTACTACAACCCTCTCCCCGGCGGGAAAAGAGAGCTTCACCGCGGCGGCGCGAGGTACGACATAAGCCCCTGGCAGCTCGTGTGGGACGACGGCAACTATTACCTTATCGGCTACGACCACGGCACCGGTGGAATACGGCATTTCCGCGTGGACAGGATGGCATCCGTTTCGGTGGAGTACGGATATGCGCGCGGCGGCGCGGAGGAATACCGCGAATACGATATAACCTCCTATTCCGGTGCTATGTTCGGGATGTTTTCCGGCAAGCCGCAGACGGTCACGATCTCCTTCCCGAAGGAAAAAGCCTATATAATGCTCGACCGCTTCGGGCGTGATACGCCGGTCGCGCTCAGAGGCGACCGCATGACGGCGCACGTTCATATCGTTCCGGGGCCGACCTTCTTCGGATGGGTGCTCAGCTTCGGCGGCGAGGTGGATATAATCGCCCCGGAGGAGCTGCGCAATCGGCTGCGCGGCATATGCGCCGAAGCGCTGAACCGGTTCGGAAATACTTGACTGTACGGCGCGGATATGTTATATTCATGTGTATATAAAGCAAAGGAGAATCAAATGGGAATATATGAGGAGCTCCGTGCGAGAGGGCTTATCGCCCAGGTCACGGACGAAAACGAAATAAGAGAGCTTATAAACAACGGCAACGCCCGTTTTTATATCGGTTTCGACCCGACAGCCGATTCGCTTCATGTCGGCCATTTCATGGCGCTCTGCCTGATGAAAAGGCTTCAAATGGCGGGCAACCGGCCGGTCGTGCTGCTCGGCGGCGGCACCGGATTTATCGGCGACCCTTCGGGGAGAACGGATATGCGCGCGATGATGTCCGCCGAAACGATACAGCACAACTGCGATGCTTTTCTTAAACAGATCGGGCGCTTTATCGAATTCGGCGAGGACAAGGCGATCGTCGTGAACAATGCCGACTGGCTGCTCGACCTGAAATATGTCGATCTCCTGCGCGAGGTGGGCGCCTGCTTTTCCGTAAACAATATGCTGCGCGCCGAATGCTACAAGCAGCGTATGGAAAGAGGGCTTTCCTTCTTTGAATTCAACTACATGATAATGCAGTCCTACGACTTTTACTACCTGCACGAGCATTACGGCTGCAATATGCAGTTCGGCGGCG
>USHI01000055.1 GCA_900554405.1 uncultured Eubacteriales bacterium
GAAGCAGCGAAGATTTGTCAGACCGGCACGGCACAGCGCATCCGCCGGGCGCATAACGGAATTATGCTCCACGGACGAAACGACCGTGACCCCGCCGGGGACATTTGTTCCCTTGATCGCCGTGTTCAGCGCGGCGGTCGCTCCGGAGGTGAAGATAACGCGTTCCGGCAGAGTGCCGAACATCCGCGCCAGCTTTTCGCGGCAGGAAAAAACGCATTTTGCCGATTCGAGCGAGAGCGAATGCCCGCTCCTGCCCGGGTTTCCGAGCCGCAAAACGGCATTCGCCGCGGCTGCGGCAACGCAGGGCTTTTTCGGGAACGCGGTCGCGGCGTTGTCAAAGTATATCATTTCTCGCTTGTACTCCCGATGATCGGTATCCCCGCGGCGTTCAGCAGCGGCAGTACCTTCTGCTCGCTCGCTATATCGAAGGCGATACCGTACCCGCACCCGCGTATGCTCCGCACCGCACGCGAACGGGTTATTTCGACATATATTCCGTTGCTTTTCAGCATTTCCTGTGCCTTTAAGGCATAAGTCACCGAGGAAAGCACGACTATTTTCTTCATGGTCTTCAACTCCTCTGTAAATTATATGCCAAACGCGAACGAAAAGTTAAATATTATGTCGATCGATGCTTGACGTTTTTCCTTGCATAGTATATACTGTATGTAAACCAAGGATAACAGCAAACGGACTTTGTAAATTCAAAAGCAACTGGCCGGAATGCGTTGTCCTTTTTTGCTCTTTTTCGGGCTTTTCCGGAGGTCATACCCGTTGCAGATGTAAATCGACCATGCTCAACAGAACAGAATATGTGCTAAAATATAAAAGGAGTCACGTCGAACATGAAAAAATCCATCACCGTGCTTATAACACTTGCGCTTATTGCCGCAATGCTTTTCTCCTGCAGCAGCGCGCAGCAGGAAAGCTCCGCGTCGGGAAGCATTGATTTGGGAACCTCCGTTGCGGAAAGCGGGGATAACGAAAGCTCCGCGGAGGAGAGTTCCGCGCCCGATGAAGCGCCGGACGATTACCCGGACGAGTTCGTAGAAACAAATGAAGGGCCTAATTATATGGCGCGCTACAAGCGCATCTCGGAAGGAAGCACGATCTTTGAGGTTACCTCTTCGGATGAAACCCAGTATTGGCTTTGGGATTCAAGAAGCGGGCCCGATAACAACGAGCAAACATATAAATTCAGTATTGCTCATTACAATACTGTCGTAACGATGTTCAAGGTGGGCGAAAATGCATTTGTTTTCAACGGAAATAACGCGTACGACGGGACGGTATTCTGCTCCTTTGACGAGAATCATCTGTTTTCGAAGGTAATATCCATGAGAAACAGCTGGAAGGTCGAGAAACGGGGCGAAAGCGGTGTCCTGTTCAGCGCCGTTTCCGACGGCAAAGATTATTTGTTTTTCGACAGCGATTGCAGAGCACGTTATTATAAATCCGTGCTGCCGGAAAACAAGCTCGGGTATGATTTTATTGCATGGGACGGTGACCGCAGATACGGCGTGAACATTTCCGGTGAAGCAAGTACTATTACCGCGCTTGACCCCGAATTGCTTTTCACGACGACGGTAAGAGAGCGCCCGGTGGACATCTACGAATACCCGGAAATCTACCCCGGGTTGGGCTTCGGGCATTTTTATCAGGTTCGAATCGGTTATCAAAACGCCGTGGCGTACAGCAAGATGGAGCCATATATAATAAACGATTGTATTTTTTACGGATCCGACATTGCAAACCAGCGTATGCTGCGCATTAAAGACAAAGGTGAGCGCAACTATGAGGATTTTCCCGATGTCGGAGAAGGAATAACCACATTTGACGGTTCGGAATACATTCTTTCCGCGCACCGCACTTACAGCGGAGACGGAGAGAAAGCGTTTACGACCATATTTGACACGAATTTCAAACCGCTTGGTGTGATCGAAGATGAATACCTTTTGTTTACCGAAGAAAACTCCGCAGAACTCAATCTGTATATAAAGAAGTTTCTTAACAGCGAAAAATCCCGCAATAGCCAAAAATATCTTGATAACCCGAAGCTGAAATGATTCGCAAAAATGCCAAAAGCAACAAATGAGGATAAAACACAAAAGGAGCGGCCATTCGGCCGCTCCTTTTTCGTCTGTATATTTTAGTCTAGTCCTTCGGCTTCACTGCCTCTTTGCCGACATAATCCGAAAGCAACGCGTTCCTTGCGTTGCCGTCTTTGCCTATGACAAGCAGGCGGTAATCTGATACCACAACTCCGTGTATGTCGGAATTCTCGTACACATATGCCACCGGGCTGAATACGATCATTTCATCGCTCTTTCCGCTTGCAATAAGCTCGCACTTGAAATTGTATATCCCGTTGAAATACTCGCCTTTCTCTTTATCGTAATAACCCGCAATGAAGAAGGGGCATTTATCAACGGACATAAGCTCGCTTTCCTGCTTGAACGATACGAATTCGCCGTTTGCAACAAAGAGCAGATGGCTCTTGAACGAAAGGCTCAGTTCGTCGTATTTGATATATCTGGAAGCTTCGTGTATGGTGTAGCCGGAGATCATCTTCTCATCGCCTTCGAACTTTTTGTCGCCCATGCGGAAATAATACCTTCCGCTCAAGCTCCCGTGCGTGCCGGAAACCGGTTCGCGGTACACGGCTTCAACAACGCAATCCTTGCCTGCTGCGCTGTCATAAAGCGTGATCTCCGTAACCTCGTCCGGAATATCCTCCACGATAAGCTTGCCGTTTTCAAGGCGGTAGCCCACGCGTTTTTCGTCCGTTTGATCGATAAAAGCGTATTGAGCAAGCCTGCCGTTGCAGCTTATATTATCGATCGGATTGCTTGCGCCGTAAGCGCCGAAATATTCGCCGTCAATGCCGAAAAAGCGGTGTGACCCGACAAGAACGACACCCTTGTTTATGCAGATATCCAAATTGCCGAATGCGGTTTCGGCGGGAAAGGATTCCGGGATCGCGTTTTTGCAGTTCCAAAGCCACTTTAACGATTTGCCGTCTGCCTCGTCGGTGACAAGGAACAGATCATCCTGCAGCCGTTCGAAGCTGTATTCCCCGCGGCTGAAATGATCCGGGTATCCGTCCGGGAATTCCGGGTTCGTGCTGCCGGATTCGCTTTCTGCCGCGGAACTCTCCGCCATGAGGCTCTCCGCCAGGGAGCTTTCCTGCTGCGTGCTGCTGCAGGAGAAAAGCATTGCGGCAATAAGCGCAAGTGTTATAAGCACGATGGTGGATTTTTTCATGTTCGACGTGACTCCTTTTATATTTTAGCACATATTATGTTTTGTTGAGCATGGCCAATTTACATCTTCAACGGGTATCACCTCCGGAAAAGCCCGAAAAAGAGCAAAAAAGGACAACGCGTTCCGGGCAGTTGCTTTTGAATTTACAAAGTCCGTTTGCTGTTATCCTTGGTTCACATACAGTATATACTATGCAAGGAAAAATGTCAAGCGTCAATCGACATAACATTTAATTTTTCACCCATGTTTTGCACATTATATGCTACAAATACCAAGCCATATGCGCGTTTGGCATAAAAAAGAAACAGGAGCAGCGCCGCTCCCGTTCCTGATGATACATATTCAGTTCATTTTGTAGAAAGCACTCGCCGCTTTGAACATCTCGTAAATATCGAACTTGGAGGCGAGCTCGTACGGCGAATGCATGGAAAGTATCGGCACACCGCAATCGACGACCTCAATCCCGTTGGCTGCGATTTCGGAAGCGACGGTGCCCGCGCCGCCCTGATCGACCTTGCCGTATTCGCCGACCTGCCATGCGACGCCCTCCTTATCGAAGGCGCGCGCCACGCGGGACATGGTTTCCGCAGCGGCATCCGAGCAGCCGCCCTTCCCGCGGGAGCCGGTATACTTGCTGATCACCACGCCGCGATTGAGATATGCGGAGTTGTTTGCCTCGTACGCCTCGGCGAAGCAGGGATCGTACGCGCCGCCGACATCGGCGGAAAGGCAGACGCTTTCGCGCTTGCAGGCGAGGAAATCCGCACCCGCAGCGGCACAGAGCCTTGCGATGAAATCCGGGTAGGTATCGCTGCCCAGACCGGTTATGCCGACAGAGCCTATCTCCTCCTTATCCGCAAGCATAAGGACGGAGGTATATTCGGGGTTCGGCTCGGCAAGGAGCGCACGGAACGACGGATATGCACAGATACGGTCATCCTGCCCGTAAGCGCCGATCATGGAACGGTCGAGCCCGACAAAGCGGGATTTGAACGCGGGAACGGCGGAAAGCTCGGCGGTGATAAGATCGCGTTCGGTTATCCCGTATTTTTCGTTGAGGATCGAAAGCACGTTCAGCTTCACGCCGCCCTCTTCATCAAGCGGGAGCGAGCCGTTTATGATATTGAGTATTTCGCCGGGGATAAATTCGGCGGCGGTCTTGCTCATCTGATCCTTGCCGATATGTGGCATGAGATCGCTTATGTAAAACACGGGGTCGTCGTCATCCGCGCCGATATTCACATCCACCCTGCTGCCGTCCGCAAGGTAAACCACGCCGTGGAGCTCCAGCGGGATGGCTGTCCACTGATACTTCTTGATCCCGCCGTAATAATGCGTTTTGAAATAGGAAATGCCGCTCTGTTCGAACATGGGCTGCGGCTTGAAATCGAGCCGCGGCGAATCGATATGAGAGGCTATTATGCGACAGCCGTTTTCCATGCTCTTTTTGCCGACGACGGCAAGTATGATACACTTGTTTTTGTTTACATAATACACTTTATCGCCGGGGTGCAGTGCTTCGCCGTCCGCAATGGGGCGAAAGCCGTAGGAGAGCGCTTCCCGTTCTGCATATGCGGTGGCAAGTCGTTCGGTTTTTGCCGTGTCGATAAAGCGGCGGTAGCCATCGATAAATTCACCGATAATATCCAGGGTTTTTGCATCGCTCACAACGGAGGACGGATTTTTGAACTGAAGCTCTTCGGCCTGTTTTCTTTCCATTTTGTATCTCCTTTTTAATAATACAGTTTTTCATATTGCTCCTTTGCGGAGAACACTCGGTTAACATAATTTTCGGTTTCGTCATACGGTATTTTATCGAGCCGTTTGCCGTCCGGCGAATAGCGGCTGTCCGCAAAGCCAGCCGGCAACGCGGTTCGGGCCGGCGTTATATGCGGCGACGGCGAGTTCCCAATCGCCGAAGCGATCATACAGCGAGCGCAGATAAAGGCAGCCGTACCCGATATTGACTTCAGGATCGGTAATATCCTCGGGTGTTTCGCTTCCGCCCTGTTTTTGAACGAGCCATTCATAGGTTTCTGGCATGAGCTGCATAAGTCCCTTTGCGCCCGCCTTCGAGACGGCGCCCGCGCGGAACGAGCTTTCCGCACGGATGACGGAATATACGAGCGATTCGGGGATATCGTTTTTTTTCGCAGCCGCGGCGACGATATCGACATATTCACGCGGGTAAAGGCGCTTTTCATATGAGCGATAGCCGAATACCGCGGCGACGGCAATTACCGCGATAACACAGAACACGGCAATGATTTTTGTTTTTGTATTCATAACTCACCGGAAACAATCGCTTCGAGTATTTCACGCGCGGAACGTGCAAATTCGGTTTCCGTGCCGTTGTTATACAGCAGGATATCGCTGCCCGAAATGATATCCCGCGCCGGTATCTGCGCGTTCAGACGTGCAAGAGCAGCCGCGCGGGGTATCCCGTCCCGCGTGCAGATGCGCTCGGCGGCGATATCATCGTCGCATATGACGCCGATAACGGTATCGCAGTATTCATCCAACCCGCTTTCGAAAAGAGCGGGTGCATCGAAAATGACATTTTTGCCTCCATCTAACGCTTCCACGCCGGCAAAAAGGTTTTGAAGAACATACTTGTGGGTAACTAAATTCAGTTCCCGAAGCCTTGCGGGGTCCGAAAAAACGATATTTGCCAGATATTTGCGGTTCAGAACACCGTTTTCGACCGCTTCACCGCCAAAGTGCGCGGCGATTTCGCTTAAACATTCGCCGTTTTGCGAGACGATTTCGCGGTATATTTTATCGCAATCAAAAACGGCAAAGCCCATTTCCGCCCCGACAGCGCAAAGCGTGCTTTTTCCGCTGCCGCTTCTGCCGCAGACGCCGATCATTCGCACCTGCCGACCACCTCCTCGGCAAGGCGGACATCAAATGAACCGCGGCGAAGCAGACGCGGTTTTTCGCCGACAAGCGAAATTATAGTCGATTCGAGCCCGTATTCGGTATGGCCGCCGTCGAGGATGATATCGCAGCTTTCGGACACCCCGGATACCCCGGAAGCATCCACCGCGCTCGCAGCCCCGGAGATATTGGCGCTTGTCGCCGCTATGGCACCGCCGAATTCCTTTGCAAGAGCAAGGAATATCCCGTTGCTCGGGAAGCGGAGCCCGACGGTATCCCCGCCCGAAACGGCATTTGCGGGGATGCAGGACCTGCGCTTCAAAATGAGCGTGAGCGGACCGGGCGTGAAGCGGGCTATAAGCTCGCGGCTGCGCGGATCGAGATATGCAAGCTCCTCCGCGGCGGCAAGACCGGAAATATGCATGAGCAGCGGCTTTTCCGCACTGCGGTGCTTGGCGGCATAAAGCCTTGCTATTGCTTCCGCATTGAAGGCATCGACTCCGATACCGTAAACAGTTTCCGTCGGGAAAACGGCTATACCGCCCGCACGGAGCACGCGCGCGCATTCGCTTATCGCTTTTCCGTCGGGGTGCAGGTCGCTCGTTTTATATATTGCAGCAGACATTGGTTTCACCTCTTTATACGGATTTTACCACATCCGGCGCGAATATTCCATAGTGCAAAGCAAAAAAAGTATTGAACGCAAACGGATTTTATGCTATAATGTAAAATAGAATGATTTTGGGAGGCATACAATGCCCATAATGATACCGCGTTCCCTTCCGGCAGCTGAAATACTTTCGAAGGAGAATATTTTCACGATGGACGAAGCCCGTGCCCTTTCGCAGGACATACGCCCGTTGCAGATAGCGATCCTCAACCTCATGCCGACAAAAGAAGTCACAGAAACTCAGTTTTTGCGCCTTTTGTCCAACACCCCGCTTCAGCTCGATATAACCTTCCTGAAAGCGGCGACACATAAATCCAAAAACACCGCGGAGGAACACCTCCGCACGTTTTACAAGACCTTTTCCGATATCCGCTCCCGCAGGTTCGACGGGCTGATAATCACCGGCGCACCCGTGGAAGCACTGCCGTTCGACAAAGTCGATTACTGGAACGAGCTGTGCGAGATAATGGATTGGGCGAAAACGAATGTCTATTCCACGCTTTTTGTCTGCTGGGGCGCACATGCGGGGCTTTACCACCGCTACGGAGTGGAAAAGCGCCTGCTTTCCGAAAAGATATCCGGCGTGTTCAGGCACAACGTTCTCAAACCCTCTCACCCGCTTGTGCGCGGGTTCGATGCGGCATTCAATGCGCCGCATTCCCGCTATTCCGAGGTAGCGCGTGAGGATATCGCAGCCATAAGCGATCTTACCGTGCTTGCCGATTCACCGGAGGCGGGCATATACCTTATCGCCGGCAAAAACGGGCGCGAGGTTTTTATAACCGGGCATTCGGAATATGATTTCGACACGATAAAAAAAGAATACGAGCGCGATCTCGCAAAGGGCATTTCGCCCTCCGTTCCGCGGCATTATTTCCCGGGGGATGATCCCGCGCTTACGCCGGTGAACACCTGGCGCGCACACGCACACCTGCTTTATTCCAACTGGCTGAACTATTTTGTTTATCAAAGCACGCCTTACGATATAAACGAAATACGTTAAAAGCCGGAAGCGATCCCGGCAGGAGGTGCGGTATGTCCCTGCTCGAATTTATTAAAAGCCTTACCGAACAGCCGATGCTGGCGGTTTCGACGCTGCTTACGCTCGGTGTTATACTTGTGAACGGCTGGACGGATGCCCCGAACGCCATCGCGACCTGCGTTTCCACGCGGGCGATCGGCGCGCGCAAGGCGATCGTCATGGCGGCGGTGTTCAACTTTCTCGGCGTTCTTGTAATGACGGCGATAAATTCCTCCGTTGCCACCACAATATACAATATGGTCGATTTCGGCACCGATTCCCACGCAGCGCTTATCGCGCTTTGTGCGGCA